>WOYN01000079.1 GCA_011620825.1 Candidatus Methanomethylophilaceae archaeon
GTTATTGCGATCATTTCGTCGCATTCCATTCCCGCGGCTATCCCGGCCGCCATCATGTCCGCGTTGACGTTCAGATCGTTAACGCCGTCTGAACCGATGGGATATATGACCGGTACGACGCCCGCATCCAATATATCGTTGAGCATGCCCGTGTCCACGCTGACCACCTCTCCGACAAGACCCATGTCCGCCGTCTTCTCCATACCGTCTTCGATATACGTGACCGGATCGGTCTTTTTGCAAATGGTGCATGCATATGCCGGCATCCCTATGTGCGGGACGTCTGCGCCGCAGAGGGCGTCGGTAACCCTGACGTTGATCTTCCTGAGCACCTTGGCGGCGACCTTCAGGCCCTCGGCGTCGGTCACCCTCACTCCGTTGATCTTGGTGGGCTTAGTGCCGAGCCTTTCCATCTCGGCGGATATCTCGGGCCCTCCACCGTGCACCAGAATGACCTTGGAACCTCGGTCCGTCATCTCCCATATCTCTTCGCAGAGGCGGGAGAGGTCCTCATCGTCGCTTATGGCGTTGCCGCCGAATTTGATCAGGTAAAGCATTCCATCGCCTCATGTGGCATATTCAGCATTGATGCGCACGTAATCGTAAGTGAGGTCGCATCCCCAGCCGATGGCGGTTTCGTCGCCTGAGGCAAGGTCGACGATTATAGTGACCTCCTTGTTGTCCATCGCCATGCGGACCACTTCGACCGAACGTTCTTCCTGGAACACCGGCGCCCCCCCGTCGAGGATGGGGACCTCCATGTCGCCTCCTCTGATCGTAAGGCGCATCTCCTCCAGATTGAACTCGGCCCCGCTGTTGCCTATCGCCATCATGATACGCCCGTAGTTAGGGTCAGACCCGAATATGGCGGATTTCACAAGCGGAGAGTTTATGACCTTCTTCACGACCTTGCGGGCGTCATCCTTAGTCCTGGCCCCCGAGACATCGACCTCGATCAGCTTTGTAGCTCCTTCACCGTCGATGGCTATAGCCTTGGCTGTTTTCGTCATAACGTACGTCAGAGCATCCACGAACTCGGGGTCCTCGTCGGCAACGCCGCTCTTGGACATGCCGTTGGCCAGGAGTATGCTGGTATCGTTCGTGGACTGGTCGCCGTCCACGGAGACCATGTTCATTGTATCGTCCAGAATGTCCTGCCATTTTTCCGCGAATGCCGGAGAGAGTTTTGCATCGGTGGTTATTATCGAAAGCGTGGTGCCGTGAAGCACGCGAAGGTGGGGGGCGATCATGCCGCTTCCCTTCGCCAACGCGGCGATATAGACCAGAGTGCCGTCTCCCAGGCGGACGCTTACCGCGAACTCCTTCTTCATAGTGTCCGTTGTCATTATCGCTTCCGATATTTTCGCATCGGCTTCCCTTCCCGAATCAAGCTCTTTGGCCGCGCGGCTGATACCGTAGCGGACCTTATGCATATCCATGAAACGCCCTATCAACCCTGTGGACATTATTCCGACCTGTTCGGATTTAAGACTGAGTTCTGCCGCGGCGGCGGACTGCATAGACATGGCGTCCTCGATGCCGCGGCGTCCGGTCAGTGCGTTCGCGTTGCCGCTGTTTATGACGACCGCGGAAAGCAGCGGCGAATTCTGCTTCATCATGACCTGCACGGGTGCGGCCTTGACGTTATTGCTCGTATATCCGACGAAAGCGTTCGCCGGGACTTCCGAGTAAACCATTCCCAGGTCCAGGGAACGGTACTTGACACCGCTGTGCACTCCGGTGGCCTTGAATCCTACGGGGGTAGTGACCCCTCCTTCTATTGTGTTCATTTTTCACACTCCGAGTCCGGGCGCTTTCAGCCCTTCAGTTTCTTCCAGCCCCAACATCAGGTTCATGCACTGAACCGCCTGCCCGGAAGCTCCTTTGACAAGATTGTCCAGCACCCCGAACGCCACCGCGCTTACGCCGTCCGCGTGGGAGGCCACCTGCGCGTGGTTGGAGGCCACTACCGCCCTGATCGACGGTTCTTTCACATAATCGACAAAGAACTCGCTGTCGTACGCCTTGCTGTACAATGCGTCGAGCTTCTCCTGCCCGACTTCCTCGGCAAAACGGAAATAGCATGTTGAGATTATTCCGCGTATTATCGGAACAAGATGCGGCACGAAAAGGACGCTGGTATCCTTTCCCGATATGTCTCCCACCACGGTTTCGATCTCCGGCGTGTGCCGGTGCAGACCGACACTGTACGGTATCACGGACTCGCCGCATGTCGGGTGGTGCAGGCGCTGGGACGGGTTCATTCCCGCCCCGGAGGTTCCGCTCTTGCCGTCGATGAATATCGGCCCTTCCGTCAGCCCGCTGCGTACCAGCGGCGCCAGGGGCAGTATTGCGGAGGTCGCATAGCATCCCGGGTTGGCCACCAGGTCCGCTTTCTTAATGCTGTCGCGGTAGAACTCGGGGAGCCCGTAAACCGCATTCTCAAGATTCTCGGGGTCCGTATGCTCGTGGCCGTACCACTTCTCATACAGCAGTATGTCGTGGAGCCTGTAGTCGCCCGATAGGTCTATCGCCTTGATGCCTCGTTCCATGAACCCGGGGATGAGCTTCATCGCCGCCCCATGGGGCGTGGCCACGAACACAAGATCTACGTCCACGGAATCCGGGATAGACTCCGTGAACTCGATGTCGGTGTATCCCTTAAGGTTGGGCTGCAGGCTGCTCACCCTAAGCCCGGCGTTCTGGCGCGATGTCATCGCTGCGATATTGACGTTCTGGTGCATCGAAAGGATACGTGCGAGCTCTCCGCCCGTGTACCCGGTGCCCCCGATTATACCGATGTTTTTCACTTCGATCCCTATACCCCTTGTTGCTGTCCGAGCATTGTAATACTGTTAAAAAAGATATTGTTCCATTTGAGACACAGGCTGTATATCCCGTAATCATAATAACAGATTGGCTCTCACGGAACGTTTTGGTCCAGACCCTGGGTCAGCCCCTAAGCTATATGCGACAAAGGTGTGCGCGGGCCCATACGGCGCCTTTTGTATCGGACAGTGAACGCCAGACGGCGTCCGTACCACAACAATATAAATGGAAAAGGCAATCGAGCGGACGGATAACATGACAAACAAAGAATGCTCCGACAATGACAAAAAAACGGGCAGGGATAAGGTTGTCCTTGCATACTCAGGCGGTTTGGACACATCTGTGGCCATCCGTTGGATCCAGGAAGAATACAACCTCGACGTCATCGCAGTATCGATCGACATCGGACAGCCTCCGAGCCAGGATGACATCATCGCTCGCGCAATGAGGAACGGAGCCCTCAAAGCCGAGCTCATCGACGCAAAGGACGAGTTCATAAACGAATATGCATGGACCGTGCTGAAGTCTAACGCGATGTATCAGGGCGTTTATCCCC
>WOYN01000122.1 GCA_011620825.1 Candidatus Methanomethylophilaceae archaeon
CGCCAGTGACACATATATTCGAAATATCGGCGGCCAATTCAGCCAACGCTCCGACGCTGACCTCGTATCCGCCACTGAATGCATATTTGGTATCGCACCACGAGCAGTCCAGGTTGCACCCCACTGTGCGGATGAAGAGGGTGGGAACCCCCATCATAAGGCCCTCTCCTTGCAACGATACGAATGTTTCACATATTTTCATTGAAATCACTCGTAATCGATTTCGTCCCTGTACCCTGCCTCTTCGAAGCCCTTCAGCCTCAGTCTGCAGGAATCGCAATGACCGCAGGCCTTCTCTCCTCCCTCGTAACATGACCAGGTCAGGCTCAGAGGGGCACCGAGCTTCTTGCCAAGGCGAACTATATCCGCCTTGGACATGTTAAGGATTGGGGTGACGACCGCTATAGGATTTCCTTCGACACCTGTCTTGGTTCCTTTCGACAACATGTTCTCGAACGCCCTGAAAAACTCGGGGCGACAGTCCGGATATCCCGAATAATCGACCACGTTGGCCCCGATGTATATCCTGTTTGCATCCACAGACTCGCACAATCCGGCGGCGATGCTTAGGAATATTATGTTCCTTGCGGGAACATAGGTGATTGGTATTACTTTGTCCAGAGACCCCTCACGGTCCATCGGGACATCGATGTCCTGATTTGTAAGAGCGGACCTGAAGGACGCGAGGTTTATGTCGATAATCGTATGCATCACGCCGTAGTACCTGCATACCTCCGTTGCAGAAACAAGCTCCCTGCTGTGTTTCTGACCATAGCGGAAGCTGACCGCATGTACTTCGCAACCGTCCTCGATCGCCTGAGCCAATGTCGTGGTTGAATCCAATCCTCCAGACAGAAGAACGACCGCTCTCTTCATCTGATCTCCACCGTATACCATGCAGTCTGCCCCCGCTCCTCGTCAAGGCCTATTGATACGGCCCTTACGTTCTCCGGGAACTTCACATCGTTTATCATCTTGTGGACCATCAGCTTGGCCATCTCCTCGGCTGTGGTATTTGGAAGATCCAATATCACCACATCATCAGCCGGGAACACATACCTCTTCCCGCATGCGACGGCCTCAACGGAAGTCTCGGTCAATGTGATAATGACGTCTTCGGATGCCGAAGGCAGCAAAGTCCTGTGGTCCAGCAACATCACGATCTCACGGAGCTCCTTTTTCAGGACTACAAAATCCATTAGCATGCCATTCTCTCCGATGTCTCCATCCAGCTTCAGGCGGACCACATATGAATGGCCATGGAGCCTGGAGCACTTATCATGTCTCGGAATAAAATGGCAGGCCGAGAATCTTATGCCCGAATATTCTCCATCGATCTCTAATTGCATTTTCATTTCTCCGTAAGTCTTAGTGCCAGGGCAATCGAATCACGATAATCCTTTTTGGCCCTGGAAGTATCTATGAATACTTTTTCCGAGTTTATTATGGGCGCGCCGAGCGCCATAGTGTTGCCGACTAGGTGCATCGCCCTGAACAGCAGATTACCGGATATGCCTTCAGGTGCGATAACTATATCGGCCTCCTTGACCGCATCTTCTATCAATATTTGAGAGTGGTATGCGTCGTAGCCCTTCTCTTCCAGCATTTTTACCAACGACCGGGCATCATCGATGCTGCTGTTCACGGCTCTGCAACGTCCATAGTCTTCGCATCTGCCTCCCGACATGACGGCGATTTTTGTTCCGATGCCTATCTTGCGTGCAAGGTCTACCGAGCTTACGGCCAGCCCGAATTTCTGCTGTACGGTCCAACCCTCGTCTATCCCCACGGGAGACAGAAGGAAAAGCTTTCCTCCGGGGGGCTCCATCAGGACGGCTCTTTCAAGGGCCTTTAAGCCGAGTGCCTGTTTTACCAGTGGCAGTAAGATAGAGGACGACATGTCACCCCGTATAGCGGCGTCTATCTTCCCAGACACAAGATCTTCCACCAGTTTCGGAGGATTGTCGTATATTGTCACGCAACCGCTTTTGAATGCTTCAGCGCTCCGCTCTACATTTCCCTGGTCCGACCCGCGGCCGATACCGACGCGGGCATCGGGCAACGGTCTGGAAAGGAACTCTTCCGACGTTACCATGGACAACCATCACTTCGGGATTATTTTAAGGTAGTCAGCCGCCAGTCGGGACAATATCAATTACGTATAGCGTCGAACTCGTAATCTTCCCAGTCGCGGAGGCCGAGCGCGATCTCGGTCTCCGGGATCGTGAGTATAGGTTTATTGAACCTTGCTGATTCGTCCATCGCTATACGCGGGCAGGCAGTATTCACAAAGGCGTCCACTCGGTAATGTGCCAGCGTTTCGGGGTTGATCTCGTCTAGGAGCATGACATATGCCTTTTTTCCTGCGTCCCTTATCTTCCGTGCTATCATTTCCGCTTCTGACGAACGATTCTGTCCGACTTTGCCGCATATAATTATCATGAAGCTGTTTGCCTCGGATGCGAGCGTAATGGCGGCAAACCTTTTCCTGAGGATGCGGTCCTTGATACTATCGATATTTCTCATCTCGCCCGTGACCGGGTTCAGGACGAACAGCGTCTTTTCGGTTCCGAATGCGGCAGCAAGTGGGTGAAAGTCCCCCTCACCCAGAAAAAGGAATCCGTCTACAGACTGCGAGACCGCTTCCGCCGCGCTGCAATCGCAACCCAAGACCTGGCCCGGATACATGATACGTTTGTCTCCGCCCGAGACGAACGCCTTCCTGCCCGATGACTCGATTATCTTTACAGCCTCATGAATTAAGCCTATGTACTGCACAGAGGCCAAAACTCCGACATTTTGTGGAAGTTTTCCAACCGATTCTTTAAGCGGACCAGCGATCGAGCAATCGGCGCGGGCTTCGATGTAAAGTACATCCTGATCGTTGCCGAGTGAAGGCATTGCAGAATGACCGTAATGCACCAATGCATCGGCAATCTTCTTGTAATCTGAATAATAGTCGCAGGCACCATAACATGGGCGCCCGATTATTATTACCTCGGCGCCCGCGGAACTCAGGGCGTCGGAAATATCCGACGACCTGAGCTTAAGTCCTTCCGGAAGCTGAACTGCCACCCTGGAATAGCCGTTAGACTTTATCCAGCTGATGGTCCGTTCAAGCTCCAGGTCGAACATCACTTGGCGTATTCCTTACCCTCTTCTACATCGATGTAGCAGGGAGAGGGCATTTTCATTGATGCTCTCCAAAGGGCATCTTTCGCGGAGTTGAACGCGGCAGGGGTGCAACGGATAGTGTAAATCGCCTGTCCGCGCTCGACCCTGGCGGCCGTTCCTACGGCCTTTCCGAACGAGTTGCGCATTCCGCTTGAAACACGGTCGGCACCTGCTCCGGTAGCCATCTTGTTCTCTCTCAGAACCATAT
>WOYN01000014.1 GCA_011620825.1 Candidatus Methanomethylophilaceae archaeon
TGCGCGGCACCGGAGGGAACAGCCAGGGAGGCGCTCATCGCCGCAACCGAACGTGCCAACGAGGCGCTTGAGGGGATACCCGAAGAGACCAGGGACCCGTTGCCGGACGGGACGACGAAATATTCAAGGCCGTTGCCGGGGGCCGCGAGGATGTACCCGGAGACAGATGTGCCACCAACTCTGATAACGGAGAAAAGGATCGCAGAGATCAGGGCATCGATGCCGGAATTTCCGGAAGAAATAGAGAGACGGCTCGTAAACCAGTACGGCATCAACGCCCAGCAGGCGCATCAGATATTAAGGGAGAGCAACGACGGGCTCTTCGAGAGGCTTGCCGGCACATACAGGGGACTGGCTTCGGCGGCGGCAACCACACTTACCAACATATACAGCGAGCTCGAGCACGAGGGTGTCGTTACAGCAGATATCCAAGATTCCGCCATCATGCAGATATTCGAGATGCTGGCACATAACAAGTTCGCTAAAGAGGCGCTCCCGGACATCATACGCGAGGTATCAAAAGGCACCGAACCTTCGGCTGCCGTTTCGAAGCTGGGCCTCGAGGCCGTGGAAGAGGACGAGGCGACAAAGATAGTGGCATCGATAGTCAGGGAGAGGGAAGATTTCGTTCGCAGCAGGGGCATGGAAGCCATAGGGCCTCTGATGGGACCGGTCATGGCCGCGCTCAGAGGCAAAATCGACGGAAAGGCCGCTAACGATATCCTCGCGAAAGAGATATCAAAGCTGATAGGGTGAGATCTGCAGCACCCTCAGTTTTTCGAAGAAGAGCGGCAGCTCTCCCAATACCTTCACGGAATACGGGGCCAGCAGAGCATCCAGCTTTTCCGTGTCCATGAGCGACGATACCACTACGACGACCCGCCATCCCTTGTTCCCATGGTCCGCCGCACCGCTCAACAGCTCGGGAAGGGGGCCCAATCCCCCCTCGCCCCCGGACCACGCCTCGGAGAGTTCGCAATCGTCGTCCACAGGGAGGTAGGGCAGATTGAAGATGATGGTATCGAATGTACCGGATATTGAACTGTACACGTCCGTTTCTGTGACGTCGATATTCAACCCGTTGGATTCGGCGTTTCTTTTCGTAAGTTCGACGGCAAAGGGGTTTATGTCCCCCGCCGTGACCAAAGCTCCGGCCCTTGCGCAGTGAAGGGAGACAACACCGGAACCGCACCCGATCTCCAGTACCCTCTCTCCAGGGATGATTTCTAGACACCTGACGAGAAAAACAGAATCCTCCGAAGGCGGATAGACCCTGCCGTCCTCCTCAAGCAGGATATCAGGAATATAATACATGCAATTGAAGCATCGGCATCGATGATATATTAAGCGGAACATGTTAAATCGCCATCACGGATCGCCACATATGATCAGACTCGAAGTCCTGGCAATAGGAAGGTTGGAGAGGGATGCCGGGGGCAAGACGGTCAATGCGGATTCGACCTGCACCATGATCAGAACCGATAACGGCATCATAGTTGTGGACCCCAGCACGAATTATATGAGGCCGATGATCAAAAAGTCGTTGGTGCAGGCAGGAGTGTCTTTCGGGGATGTGAGCGCCGTCATTCTGACCCACACCCACTCCGACCACATTCAAAATCTCGGTCTGTTCCTAAAGGCGGCCATCTATGTTCACGAGGGCGAGGATATCAGCGTCGAAGGAGCCATCATCATCAAAGAAGAGGACTTCCAGCTCGTCCCCGGGGTCCGTCTTGTCCATACTCCGGGTCACACCAGAGGATCGATGAGCGTATTCGTCGAGGCGGACCGCAGATATGTGATAGCCGGGGATGCCATACCTATGGAGAACAATTTCAGAAAGATGGTCCCTCCTGCAATCAACTGCGATGCAGAGGAAGCGTTGCAAAGTATTAAAAAGATAAAGAGATACGCGGATGTGATCATACCCGGACACGGTTTTCCGTTTATGGCCCGCATGTGAATATCATGAACGACGAAGAACTCCCTGAAGCAATCATTTTTGAATGCGCTAAATGCCATGAGTTCACGGAGCACGAGATACTGAAAGGAAGGTTCGGCAAGGCCTCGGTATCAGGTACGTTCAAGTGCACAGAATGCGGGACGGTCACTTCGACGACGATACGCCTCCCGGAGGACATCAGGGTCAAGGTCATGTTCAGTGACGGCGATGTCACCACGGTGACCGAAACGGTGCTGAAAAGCAACGAGGTCGTCGAGAAAGGCGACGAGTTCTTCCTGGACAGCGGGGAGAGGGTCCGCGTGACGCTGATCGACGAAGAGTCCGGCAGAAACCCGAGGAGGGCGCAGGCCACCAGGATAAAGTGCCTCTGGGTCAAACAGTTCGGCATTCTGAATGTAAAAATATCGGTTAACGACAACCACCGCACCCTGTCCCTGGTCGTAGAGGCGGAACCGGATGACGATTTCACTATCGGGATGACCATTCCGTTCGAAGATTTCGACTGCCTCGTGCATGCAATCAAAACGAAGGACCGCCTCATCAGAAACGGCTCTGCGGAAGCACGCAACATTACCAGGGTCTACGGCAAGATGCGCAAGAAGCAGTATGAAGTGATGGATTTCGACGACGAGTGATCATGCGAAAATTATGTCCAGTATGTCGGATATATTTTTGGAACGTACCACGGCGTCCGCTGCATCGGCGGTCATTTCATCGATCGGATTGAACGCTATCGACAGGGCGCTGTTCCTGAACATGCCGATGTCGGTGAACGAGTTGCCTATCGAGACGGTGTGGTCCCTGTCTGTATCGTATTTTTTCTGGAACTCTCTGACGTTGACCCCTTTGTCGCGGAGGTCCACGTTCATCACGCCCTCCCCGGTGAGGCGCCCGTCATCGTAAGTCTCCAGGGAATCCGCGATGTAGTCGTCGAATCCGAATTCGTCGGAGAGCATCTTCGCCGCGGCGTCTATCCCTCCGCTGACTATTACGCACCTGATCCCTTCCGATCTCAAGGCGGCGACCGTCTCCTGTATTCCTTCGGTCAAAGGCATCGAAGTGAAAGTACGGGCCACATCGTTCATCGTAATGTCCGGGCGTACCTCCTTCCAAAGGGCTATATCTCTTCGCATGAACTCTGGTTCGTCTATCTCGCCGGAGCAGAACATGTCATATGATTCTCTGTTGTCGACCCCGTAGACATCGTGGACCCACCCCCATGAGCTCCTGAGCGTGGTCAGAGTGCCGTCCATGTCGAAACAGGCAAGTTCGTATTTCATCGCTCATGGATGCCCGGGCATAATTAAAACCATGCCCGTAACCGTCCACTATAAGCACCGCGGTAAGGGCGAAGAAAAGAGCTCCCGTGCCGAACAAGTGCTATCATGCTGAATTCCGGCGCGGCCAT
>WOYN01000114.1 GCA_011620825.1 Candidatus Methanomethylophilaceae archaeon
TCTTATGGCCCCTACGCCGATGACACGCGCTATCTCGCGCATCTTCTCTTCGTCCATGTCGTCGCGTCTGCTCTTGATCTCTTCGTATGCGCGATCGACGGCCTCGTCGATAAGGTCGTCCAGATAGACAACTACCCCTTTCCTGGTGGACATCTTACCCTCGGGAAGAGAGACGAAAGCATAGAACATCGGTTCGGGCTCCATGACACATCCCAGTATCCTGAGCGCGTATGTCAGCTGCTGGGAGCCCAGCTTCTGGTCTTCCCCGAGGACATCGATCACGCGATCGGACCTGGAGAATTTGCTCATATGATATGCAATATCCCTCGTGGTATACAGAGTGGTGCCATCGGACCTTGTGAATGTGAACTTCGTGTTCTTGCCATTTATACCGAATTCGGCCAGATCGATATACCAGGAGCCGTCTTCAGTCTGCCCGGCATAGTCGGTCCTCTTCAGTCTCGAGACCACGCTGGCCGCAGAACCGTCGGCTATGAAGTCGGATTCCCATGTATATCTGTCAAGAACGACATTTATGCCGGCCAGGGACTGGTTCAGTCCTTCCAGCATTATTTTTGCGGTGTGTCTTACGGACCCGATGACCTCCTGGTCGCCCGCCTCGAACTTCCTGAGCATTTCCGATATCTGTTCGGCGACGGCTGGATCTTCCTCCATAAGCTTGTTCGCTTTACGGTAATATGCGACAAGCTTGTGGTCGGTCTTCTCCCTTTCCTCTTCCTCGACAGACCCTTTCGGAATGTTCTCTACGCCCCAGGTCAGGATGACGACCTGCTTTCCCACATCGTTCACGTAGTATTCGGTCGTGACCTCGTTGCCGCACATCCTTAGGCATCTGGCCAGCGTATCGCCTATTATAGGATTCCTGGCACGCCCGACGTGAATGGGTCCGGTGGGGTTCGTTGACGTATGCTCTACATTCACTCTTACTCCTGTCGGCGGGTGGCTTCCGTAACCGTCGCCTTTCGAAATTATCTCGTTCAGGGTTTCTGTAACGAGAACATTTTGATCGATATTGAAATTGACATATCCGTTAAGTGCAGAGACCGCCTTGATGGTCCCGGACGGCTCTATATGGCCCGCCAGTTTTTCTGCTATGTCCTTGGGAGACCTCTTCATGCTCTTGGCCATGGTGAAGCATGGTACCGCCAGGTCGGCGTCTCCGACCGACGGCACTTCGATTATGAACTCGACTTCTGAACCGGACTCGGCCAGGGCCTTTTTCACCGCACTGTTAACCTCGTTCCTGAAATCGTCTGTTATGCTCATTCTATCACTGCCTTATGACAACCTGTATCTGAGGATCGCCGCTATTCCTCCGAACGCCTTGACGAGCATGTCGCCCTCCTCCGATTCGGGAGAGATTATCTGAAGGCTCGTTCCGAAGCCTTCCGCCATTTCGAAGAACTCGTCCACGAGATCGTTGTCTTCGATGACCTGTGCGGACTGACCGCATTCCTTGCACAGGTGCCTGCCCTCTGAATTGTCGACGACCTCCTTGGTCACGTGTCCCAACTGACACTCGAGGGTGATATGCCTCTTATTCAGCGCCTCGGATATCAGGAGCACGTCCACTGCGCCCGCCTCGGTGGCCGCCCGTACGTCCTGGTACCCATATGCGGAAAGGCCGCCGTCGGGCTTCCTGATCTCTTCCAGCAACCTCTGGATATACTTTTTCTCTTCGGTGAGTTTGATCCCTTCCATCGTATCCTTGGCCATTTCAACAAGCTCCCTGATACCTGACTCATCCGTGTTTCCGGTGTCGAACAGCGGGGAGACGATTTTTTTCCTCAGCTCGTGCTGCAGGTATTCTTCTTTGACGAAGAAGTCCTTGGTGGCTCCGGGACCTCCTACTATTATCCCCTTAAGCTCCGGCTTGTCGAGGAATGCCTCGGTGCAGTATTCCGCGACCTTCTTGAAGAACTCGTGTGCGGCAATCTCGATGAGACGCTCGAAACGTACTGACGACTGCCCCCCCTGGTGGTGCTTGCTGGGAACAAGGGAATCGAAATGCTTCAATATCGATATCCTGGAACCGCTGACTATGCCTATAGTGGCCTCTCTCCTGTCGATGGTTATCAGTCCATAGGACGTCTTGTCCAGGAGCATGTCCTCCAGGGTCTCTGTGTAGAACGACGAGTCGCACCTGTAAAGGAAGGATGTGATGGGCTCGGGCGGTATAACGGTGTACTGGACCATTTTTGTCTGATCTCCCGCTCTGGGAACTTCTCCGCAGAATACCACGAGACCGTTGGGCGGGGGTGATTTATAGGTTTTCAATCGCGAAGCGATCGAATCGATTGCACTTGTTACGTTCTTCATTGTGGTCTTCGATTTTATGTTCGAAGCCTGGGACTGTTCCTCCCTGAGGTAAGCCATCACATCCGATATCTGTTTGGACTCCGGTATATACACCGAGATTAGTTCCGTGCCTCGGCCTCGATACTGCATTATTTCCTGCATTGCCTTCTTAAAATCGTACCTAGCCCTGTCAAACGTACTCGAATCACCCATTGTACGCACCTAATATTTTTATGTCAAGTGAGCCTGCGTAATATAAGTATTGGTGATATAACGGAGAAAGTAGTAATTTCAATAGGCGGTTCGATTCTTATACCGGGAAGGGACGATGGCAAATACATAGGCGAGCTGGCCGCGCTTTTGAAAGAGCTGTCATTGGAAGTACATATCTCCGTGGTATGCGGAGGAGGAAAAACAGCAAGATATTACGCCACGACCGGGTCCGAGGTCGGCGGTTCGATACACCAGCAGGACCTGTTCGGCATAAGTGCCACAAGGATGAACGCAGGACTATTGGACCTTGCACTTGGATACGGAAACTATCCTGACATTCCTGAGACTGTGGAAGAAGCTGCATCACGATGCGAGGATGGAAAAATCGTTGTCATGGGCGGTACTGAGCCAGGTCACACGACGGACGGGGTCGCCGCTATGCTGGCCCGAGAACTTAAAGCAGACAGGATAGTGAATGCGACATCGGTGGACGCTGTGTATTCAAATGACCCTAAAGCCGTTCCGGAGGCCGAAAAATATTCTGAGATAAGCATCCGCAGGCTTGAAGAACTCGTTTACGGGGAGCACGGGGCCTCCAGATCCGGCATATTCGATCCTCTGGGGGTGGAGATCGCCAAGGAACATGGGATTGACATCTTCATGGTGCACGGAAGGGACCTGAAGGACCTCAGATCCGCAAATCTTGGCCATAAGATCAAGGGGACGGTTGTCAGGTCTCACTGATCCAACGGCTGGAAATCGGATGAGCCGACGACCTCGAACCCCTCCGATACTTCCAGATCTTTTAC
>WOYN01000084.1 GCA_011620825.1 Candidatus Methanomethylophilaceae archaeon
TCCGAGATACCGCCGGGCACCCGATTCTGTCCGCGCCGCGGTTCAGATCAGGTAACCGTTCCGTCATATGAAACAAAAGGGCCCCAGTCTATTGTGCCCCTGATATTGGGGATCTCGGGTATCATTTTGGGTATCATGATTCCGATCATAGGGTTGGTCCTGGGCGGTTTGGGGGCTGAATTCGCATATACAGATAAGAACAAACGCGGCAACACATACCTTTTGGTATGTATCATCGCGATCATTGTTTCACTGGCGAACGGGTGTTGAACTTTATTTTCCTACTGGTACTGTAAAGCATATGAGACCGTAACCCCGGAGTCAGAAGAAATCGTCCAGGCTCGGGGGTTTTCTTTTGGCGACGGGGGCCGTCGGCTTCGGGGCGGTCTTAGGTTTATCGGCCGATCTGGCCTCGAAGTCCGTATCGAACAGCGTAGCCTGCTGGCTTCCGAGCATGAGGTCGCGTTCGGACCATCCGAATACCTCGGTGATCCTGGACGCCGTCTGTGCCAGGCGTTCTGCGTAGTAGCGGTAGTCCGGAACATACTCGAACTCCTTTCCGCTGATGAACGGTTCGACTTGCTGAGGTACGGCCGTGCCGTCGGTGACTATCCACGACACTTTCATCCCGGGAATGAATTCGTAACCCAGGGCAATGAGCTTGCGCGCCGCCTGTACATTCGTCATACTGTCGGGATTAGCATAGGCGTTCACACCCTTGCAGGTCCTGGATATAACAAGCTCCTCGGTCGGGATATTCCCGGACAAGGTATCCTGTATGACCTTCCTGACGAAAGAGACGGCACCTTCGTTATCTTCGTCCAATATCTTTTCGAACAGTTTCTCCAGAAGTCTGCTTTGGAGGTCGAAGGAGTCCGAGCGGCGGATCTCATAGCCGCGAACGAGGAGATCGTCCTTCTTCTCCGGCCACAGGACCCTTCCTACATACCTCTTCTTTTTTCCGTGGGTGAAGAGCGGTTCCACCAGTTTTTCAAACTCGAGTGTGCCCCCTTCCTTTGAAAACCTCTCCGACAGCGATTTGCCGAACTTCACGGACCCCTCCAAGTCGGCGTGCGGCGACTGGACGAACACCGAGTCCGTGTCAGAATATATCACTCCGATCTTCTCGGATTCGAGCTCGCCGATTATGCCCTTGACATTTCCCCTTGCAAAGGATGTGATCGCAGAGCCGATGTTCTTGTCAGTGAATCTGTAGAACGATGATGCGAACACTCCGTAGAACGTGTTCATAAGGATTTTAACTGCCGACTGCAGGCCGTCCAGGTAATTGTATTCTGTCTGATCCTTCGTCAGCTTCATCGAGGCCTTGATGCTGTCCCTGTACTTCATCAGGTCAGACAGTATCGTCGGAAGAAGTCCTTCCCTGCGTTCCTTGGACATGAACCGGGCTCCCGAAGGGCTGATGATCTCCCCGTCCTCCGAAAGGGTCGTGAAGCATATGTTCTTGGCAATGATGAGAGAGGGGTACATCGACTTGAAGTCCAGAACCACGACCCAATGATAAAGCCCGGGTTTCATCGTGTGGACATATCCTCCCTCGATCTGGTCTCCGTCTGCGTTCCTGCCCCCCATCATCGGGACCGCTACCTTATGGCGGTCGGCCGCGCGTATCAGCAGCGAATCTGCAAGCTGTGAGGAACCGGAAGTAAGTACATCTTCGGCCGGAAGCCTGGAAACTGCGGCCAGGTCCATTCCCTTCCTGATCGTACCCACGTTGTTCAGAATACGAAGTGCCAGATCCGCATCTTTTGTACAGTATTCGAGCACCTTGTCGCGATTGTTCTCCCATTCCGAGTCCATATGGGATGGGTCTACGTCCATCTTGCCCTCGCCGAGAAGAAGCATCGAAACGGCGTTAAGTGTCTCCTGCTTGGGTCTGATCTCTCTCTTGGCGGCCCACCAGGCATCGGCGATAAGTCTTCCCTTGACGCGCCAGAACCTGTCTCCCACTATCCTTGGCTGTCCCCCGTCGCGTCCCCAGGGCATGGCGTCAGTCATCCTGTTGGCCTCTGCCCGGCCCCTTATCTTCTTGATGTCGTAGTTATCGATGTTGTAACCGGTCAGGATGTCCGGGTCCTCATTCCTTATGAGGTCACCGAACTTCTCGATGATCTCCTTCTCGGAGCCGGTTATAGGTTCGCAATTACGCTTGGAATCCCCCTCCGATATCACTGCGCATATGCAGTAGATGAAATCGTGCTCCACGCTGTTTTCCAGGTCGAAGGACATGATCTTCAGCGGCGGGGTGAAAGGGGTCAGGTCTTCGTAGGACTCCATGTCGACGATAAGGTCGGTCACGTATGGGCCGGACCTCTCTCTGCCTGTTATCCTGACGCAGGCCCCCATGTCCATGTCATAGATATACCTGTGATGGAAAGGTATGTCGGCCGCAAGAACTTTGAAACCGTCCTTTTTGGCTTCGTTACGATATTCCGGCACTTTCCACGGATACTTTATAGTCACCCTCAGGACGTCCTGGAACTCGCCGCGGAAAAGGAGGCTGTCGTGCTCCATCTGCAGAACATCCTTGTCCTTTCTGAGCTTCTCTTCGATGGCCGGGGTCGGCCTGAGAATGAAATAATACGGACGGAAACCATGTGCCAGAACGGTGATTGATGCCCCCTCGCGGGTCTTGCCGAACAGCTCTACGACGATTTCATCGTCCTGCTGAGAATATGAGGCGGTCAGCAGTCTTACATCCCAGTTTCCCATTCCATCACCTGTTTGCAACTATCCTCAGTATGTCCCCGTCCTGGAGCACATAGTCCGCTCCAACGGTGCGTTTCGTCTTCGCGTTCACTGCCCTTATGAACTTATCTCCGAGGTCCGAGTGCACCCTGTAGGCCAGGTCCTTGGCGGTCGAACCGCGCGGTAACAGGAAGGCGTCCGGAAGGACCCTGCCAAAGTGGTCGGTGTATTTGTTCTCGTCCTCGACAGGATATACGGTTATCAGGTCCAGCATTTTGAACGTGGCCTCTTCCAGGCAGGTCTGAACACCAGTGCCCCTGAAATGTGCCAGTTTTTCGTTCATATATTCAAGGGCCTTCTTCTGCGCGTCGTTGATTTTCGCTCCTTCCTTGATTTTGAAAGAACTGTCTCCGGGGACATATTCGACCATGTTGGCGGTCGCTGCTTTTCTTAGTGCCAGTTCTGTCTCTGCCATCGTGGGAGTGCTGTCCTCGGCGAATTCACGTACTTTTTTGATGTTGCCGTCCGAGGCAATGTCGGCCTTGTTCATCGCGATCATGACCGGACGGCTGTTCTCTCGTATCCTGGCACAAAGCGAAAGGAGAATATCG
>WOYN01000146.1 GCA_011620825.1 Candidatus Methanomethylophilaceae archaeon
AGAGATTCCGCAGTCCGAAATCATCGAGCGTTGCGATAAGCTCGGGTTCCGCTACCCGAATTGAACCCGCTTAACAAACCCTTTAATTTTTAACGATTTATAATATAATTGGCGCCGTTGTTTTCTAGCGGTGCCTTGGCAGGATTCAAATGAACGCAGACAGGCTGTTCGACAGCCTCAGGGAAGAGATCACCCGGTTAGCGCCGGAGAATCTCGAAATATCCTCAATCGAATTCGAGGGACCCTTGGTTGTCGTCTATACAAAGGAGTACGACAAGGTATCGGGCAACAACAAGACCGCGAGGGATCTGGCGCAGAGCCTCCACAAAAGAGTGGACATCAGGCCCGACCCTTCGACATTGGGTGACCCAGCGATCGTAGAGGAGAAACTCCGCTCGATGATACCGAAGGAAGCGAGAGTATTCGATATATTCTTCAACGATGAGACGGGCGAGGCTATAGTGGAGGCCATCAAACCCGATGTCGTCAAAGGCGACGAGGGGGCACTGATTCTCAACCTGAAACAGGAGACGGGATGGAACGTCAAGGTCGTCCGCACGCCCCCGATTCCGTCCAAGACCATCTCGGACGTCCGCGGGTACCTCAGGGCGTACAAGGACGAAAGGCATGAGATGATGCGTCGGGTGGCCAGAAGGCTTGCGCGCCCAACCATCGGAGGCGAGCAATGGGTAAGGGTAACCGCAATGGGAGGTTTCAGACAGATCGGAAGGTCTGCATCTCTCCTCACCACGAGGGAAAGCAAGATCCTTATCGACTGCGGTCTCGATCCCGGGAGCGACGACACACCGTACTTTGCCATTCCGGAGGCACAGACCCTCAGCGAGCTCGATGCCGTGGTCATCACACATGCCCACCTCGATCACTGCGGGACGCTTCCCGCACTTTTCAAGTATGGATACGACGGGCCGGTGTACTGCACCCCTCCAACCCGCGACCTTATGGCACTTCTCCAGCTCGATAATATCAAACTAGGCTTCGGCGAGGCCAGGAAAAATCTCTATGAGGCAAAGGACGTGCGCAACGAGATAATGCACACGATTCCGCTCAAGTACAACGAAACTACGGACATCGCTCCCGACGTCCGTCTGACGCTGTACAACGCCGGGCACATCCTCGGTTCGTCCATAGCGCACTTCCATGTCGGCGACGGCTTACACAACGTCGCCTTCACCGGCGATACAAAATTCGAGAAGACCTGGCTGTTCAATCCGGCCAATAACAAGTTCCCACGTCTGGAGTCGTTGGTCATAGAATCAACGTACGGCGGCAGGAACGACGAACAGCCTTCCAGGGCCGACGCCTCGGAAGAGCTGGGGAAGCTGATGAAGCAGGCCGTGGAGAGCGGAGGCAAGGTCCTTATCCCCGTTTTCGCGGTGGGAAGGTCCCAGGAGGTCATGCTCGTCATAGAAGAGCTGATGCGTACTGGCAAGATTCCGACGATGAACGTCTATCTCGACGGAATGATCTGGGAAGCAACCGCAATACACACTGCCTATCCTGAATACCTCAACAGCCAGCTGAGGACACGCATATTCCAGCTGGACGAGAACCCCTTCCTTTCGCCCATATTCAGAAGGGTAGAGACTTCGGGCATGAGAGAGGAGATATGCCATTCCCCCGACCCCTGCATCGTGCTCGCTACAAGCGGTATGATGTCGGGAGGCCCGGTAATGGAGTATTTCAGGGAGTGGGCGGACAACGAGAAAAACTGGTTGCTGTTCGTGGGATATCAGAGCGAGGGCAGCATCGGGCGCACCATACAGAGAGGGCGCACGGACATAACCCTCAACCACCGCGGAAAGTCCATCGATCTGAAGATCAAGATGAACCGCGAAACCGTCGACGGCTTTTCGGGACACTCGGACCGCAAGCAGATGATGAAGTTCATATCCACAATGGAACCCAGACCCGATAAGATCCTGATAGGTCACGGCGAGGACCGGAAAT
Source organism: Candidatus Methanomethylophilaceae archaeon (assembly GCA_011620825.1). Lineage (GTDB taxonomy): Archaea > Thermoplasmatota > Thermoplasmata > Methanomassiliicoccales > Methanomethylophilaceae > VadinCA11. The sequence goes on from WOYN01000146.1 coordinate 1,969, forward strand.
GTTCCGATCTTGCGTCTTCCATCTACAAGAAATTCGGCATCGAGACGAAAGCGCCTCAAAATCTGGAAACCGTCAGGCTCAGATGAACTGCCCCCGAGGGGTAAGTTGTTTGATCGGGCATCACCAGTTCATAGCTCTTAGTTCGAAGTATGACTGGGAATGCTTGCAGACAGGACACACTTTGGGAGCCTCTGCGGCTATGTGTATATAACCGCAGTTGATGCACTTCCACATAACGACCTTGTCTCTCTTGAATACCAGGCCCTGCTCAAGGTTCTTCAAAAGCGCCAGATATCTGGCCTCGTGCTCTTTTTCTACGCCGCCGACGGCTTCGAAGAGTGCTGCGATCTGTTCGAATCCCTCCTCGCGGGCGACCTTGGCGAACCCGGGGTACATTTCGTTCGTCTCGTAGTTCTCGCCTTCGGCCGCATCCTTCAGGTTAGCGACGGTATCGGGTATGCAGTCGTCGTGGAGCGCCTTGAACCAGAGCTTGGCGTGCTCCTTCTCGTTCTCAGCGGTTTCCATGAATATGTTCGCGATCTGCTCATATCCTTCTTTCCTTGCCTGTGACGCATAGTAGGTATACTTCGTCCTCGCCATGCTCTCTCCGGCAAAAGCACTGTTAAGATTTGCCTCTGTCTTAGACCCTTTGAGTTCCATATTCCACCTCGTCCCGGCTAGGCGGTTGACAAATATGAATTTATCTTCAATTGGTTCACAATGTTAATTGTTGTTTGCCAAATAGTCAAATCTTTTTCGGCTTGTGTCCGAAACCTTTCTTGAGATTGCCGTTAGAGTCAAAATGATTGCTCAATAGTTTAGTGAGGTTCTTCCTCGCGTTGTGGTTCTCCGGATCGAGAGTTATGATAATCTCAAGTTCTTTCTTTGCCGCTACATAATCTCTGAGATCGTTAAGCAGAAGCGAGGCGTAATTGATGCGATAGTCGCTGTTATTCGGATCTTTAGCTATCGCCTTGGAGTAGTATTCTGCGGATTTTTTGAAATCTATCATCTGCATCCTCAAAAAAGTGCCATATGCATCGAATACATCTGCAGATGGATCGATTTCCACCAGATGTTGATAGAGCTCGTTGGTCTCCCTGTTGAACTTCTTTTTGGAACTGAGAGCGGTTACCTTGGCCTTAAGGCAATCCACGTTGTCCGGTTCCAGCTCAGATACGATGTCGAGCTGGAAAATGCCGAAATCGAACATATTCAGGCTGTAAATGTATATGTTAGACAGAAGAATACGGGGTTTTACATTGTGCGGGTCTTTGATCAGGTACTCTTCCAGCGTTTTCGCTGCGCCCTGCGGGTTTCCGCTCGAGTTCTGGCGTTTGGCAC
>WOYN01000099.1 GCA_011620825.1 Candidatus Methanomethylophilaceae archaeon
AGATAATCCGAGAGGAGATTGAGAAATTTTCTTTAGAACACGGTGTCATTTACGGGACCGTGTCTGTGGTCGGAGGTGTGGACGGAGGTTCCGTTCTGGTTGTGGGGCCGAAGGTTCCGGTATGTAGCAGCATCGAACCTCTGAAGTTCAAAATCGACGCCCCCAGCGAGGTCACGGGATTCGGAACGATCTTCCCTGACGAATCAGGAAAGCCGACATTTCATATGCACGGGTCGATCGGGAGAGAAGGCAGGTCGGTGACAGGTTGTTTCCGCGAGGCTGTCTTCGCATGGCTGGTCACCGAAGTGGTTATAACAGAAATGACCGGCACCGGCCCAGTCAGGAAGAAAGACAAGAAAACAGGCTATGGGCTTCTGACCATCGAATGATCAGCGTCTTGTAATGCCGAAGGAATCCATCCAGTTGTCGAAGACGCTGTCGGCGTAATTGTTCATGTGGACGGCACCTTCCTTGTCCGGCACCAAAAATCCGTTGAGCGGGAACTCGTTGTCGCAGAAAGGACACCTGATGTACGGGCAGTTCTGGTTCGCCTTGGGGCACGCGATGCAGGCGATAGCTCTGGATTGGAACAAGCTGAACTCGTGTCCGCATACGGGGCAGAGGAACCTGCGGGCGGCGACCTTCAGGTCCTTTGTAATGCCTGCGCTACGTTCCTCGGGAGTAAGCCAAATAGGATCACGCGGGGAGACCGGTGCTTGTTCTTCTGTCATGTGCGCCCCCTCGCGGCATAGACCACGTCCTTAAGGCGACCGGTGTCCGAACATTCTTCGATAAAGGTACCCGTCACGATCGCATCTGCTCCCGCCTCCCTAGCGGCTTTGGCGGCGTCAGGGGTGCGTATCCCTCCTCCTACGATTAGAGGTATCGAAATTGATTTCTTAACTGCAGAAATCATCTCAGGCGGTACGGGTTTGTCAGCCCCGCTCCCCGCTTCGAGGTATATAAAGCTCATGCCATACAACTCGCATGCTACGGCGTAACCGACAGCTTTGTCGATATCGGTGCGCTTGATCGGATCGGCTTTACCGATCTCCCCGACCTTCATTCCAGGCTCGATCACGATATACCCCATGGAAAGCGTCTCGATTCCAAGCTTTTTGACATAAGGAGCGGCGTAAGCCTGAGCCTTGAATATCCACAGCGGGTCGGTGCTGTTAACCAGGCTCATAAAGAAGATGGAGTCAACCTCGGAAGAGAGCTCTTCCGGCCCTCCGGGAAAGTGTATGCTGGGAAGCCCCGACATCTCCCGGATAGCCCTGGCGGTTGCACTGAGGTTGTCGGACGTGACGCCCGTCGACCCTCCGATCATAATGACATCGCTGCCCGCTCTTTTAGCGGCCGCCGCCAATCTTCCGGCCTCCTCCGGTCTCTGCTTGTCAGGGTCAAGCAATGCCATGTGTATGGTTCCTTCTTTCATCCTGTCCAAGAGATACTGTCTGACGTTCATCATATCACACCGGCAATGAAAGCTAAAAGCGCAACGATCATTGCAATCTTTGCAGTCTTCTGAGCCTCATGTGCGCTTCTGAAAACAATAATAGCGGCGTATATAAACATTGCATCTGCCACGAAAACCAACAAATAGAGGTCATTCAGCGAGCCGGCAAGCAATGGCCAGATGCTCAGTGCTACACCTGTTAGGAAGAATCCTGCAGAAAAGGCCGCCGCCTTTCCGTTGCCTATGATCATTGGGAGGGTATGTCTCCCCTCATCGGAGTCCTCGTCCTCGATATCCTTAGAAATCTCCCTGCCGATGTTGACAAGTACGGCCATCAGTGCTATGGGAACTACTGCCGCGACGTCGCCGCAAACTGCGCCGCCCAGCAAAAACAACATGCCGGTCAGTACTGCGATGGTGGCATTCCCGATGAATCCGCGCTGTTTGAGAAATACCTCATATGATGTCATCAGGGCGGCGGCCACAACAACTATCACCGTGGAAGTAAGGTTCCAGGAGCGGATGCTCAGTATCTCCGAGGCTATCAGCATGATGATTCCGAGCATTATTGCGACAACGATCATGGCACCGCCAAGGATTTTAGCTGTTCGGGGTTTTATTTCGCCACGAGGTATGGGACGTTCTGGGTGGGCGGTTCTGTCTATATCTTTGTCGATATAGTCATTTATCGCGTTTCCTCCAGCCATGAAAATAAAGACGATTAGGCATGCGACCAAAATGCCAAGCCGATAATCTGCAATGTCAAGGCCGGAGGCAATGAAGGCGCCGACCACTACGCCGACCATGCCCATTACCCCGTTGCCGAACCTGAACAATCTCAGATACCTGTTCACGCGCGACTGATGTGCTTGACGTTGAAATAGTTAATCACGCACGGAATATGTGGTAATGTCTTGTCAGCGAGCCATGCACTCTCTGCGGGAAGATATGCTGGAGTGTCAGATAGGGAGTGTCTATCTCATGCGGAAGTACCACTCCGGCGCATCCTCCGGGGCGGAGCACCTCAGATATGGATTTCAGACCCCTGGTATATATTTGTTCTATATTTTCGCCACCGGTTTTAGTCGAACGTCCGTAGGGGGGATCGGTGGCCACAGCATCGATTTTTGACCAGCGTTCTGATATATTCCCGATATCGAGAACGTCGCTTTCGTGAAGTTTCAAGCCGTAAAAATCCATGTTTTCCTCAGTACCTGCTACCATCTGCGGGTCGAAGTCCGAAACAATCGCCTTCATACCCATATTGGCTGCCTCAATAGCTATGCCGCCTGTTCCGCAGAAAGGGTCCAGGACCGTTCCTCCGCGATGTACGCCGGTAAGGTTGATCAGGGCCCTGGCATATTTGGGGTGAAGAGATATCGGGGAGAAAAACGGACGTTCTCCGACCTTCCTTTTTTCGAAAAGATCCGTTTCTGTCCTGTACTCTTCAATGAACAGATGTACACGGTCGCTCATAAGCATCTTGACTACAATATCTGGCTCTTTAAGATCGACTGTATTTTTCTTTGAGAATAATGCACCTACTTCTCTGACTATCTTCTGGGAATCGACGTCTTCCATCAGACCCCTGAACCTCCTGGCTCTAACTGCGAAGGACCCATATGGAAGCTCGCACGGCGGAACCTCTGATATTCTGCCTGGGTCGAAAGACCCAAGATAACGACCTATGCCATGTGTCAGTGCCAGTCTGTCGGCCATAAAAGGTATGATTTCGGGCGGTACGGCGAGCGCAACATAGCCAGGCCCCGAAGCGAATGGTTTGTATTCCTCTCCCGATTCGGCAAAGGCACAGCTTAGCACCTCTGCTCTGGGCATTTCTCCCAGCTCGCCTGAGAGTTCAAAAAAATAAATGGGGTTCACTGGAACCCCATTGGTTTCAGTCCTTAATACCGTCTTCGGTGACCATAAAGACCGCTTCTCCCTCAGGCAGGTTAGGCGAATCGATAAGTCTGGCTATTCTCTTTCCGGCTTTGCCTTTGCGCAAATATATGCGGAAGGTTGCGGTGTGTCCGACGATGTTCCCTCCGATCGGCCTCGTAGGGTCTCCGAAGAACGCATCAGGTTTGGAAGAGACCTGGTTTGTAACGGCTATCACAGAGTTGTTGACCGTCGAAAAGTTCAACAGGTCGTGCATATGACGGTTGAGGATCTGTTGTCTCTCTGCAAGTGTCCCCCTCCCCACATATTCAGCCCTGAAATGCGATGTCAGCGAATCTACAATCAGCAATCTGACTTTCATTTCCTTAGCCAGTTCAAGTGCCTTTCCCACAAGGAGGACCTGATGCTGGGAGTTGAACGCCCTTGCAACATGGATCCTTTTCAGGGTCGCCTCAGGGTCCAGACCCAGGTATGTGGACATCTGGATGATTCTTTCGGGCCTGAATGTGTTCTCCGAATCGATTATAATCACATCGGAATCTAGGCCTCCCAATTCCTCGGGCAGTGTGGCGTTGACCGCGAGTTGGAAGCATAACTGCGATTTGCAACTTCCGAACTCGCCAAAGAATTCCACAATGGACTGGCTCTCAAGCCCTCCTCCCATAAGCTCGTCGAGGGCCTTTGAGCCTGTCGTGAGCTTGGTTACAAGCTTGCGTCTTTCAAGTATTTCGTCTCCTGTTTCGAACCCACCGATGTCTGCGCACAACTTTGCGCCCTCGATGATGTCTGCTGCCTTTTTCTCTCCAATCTCACAGAGTTCTGCAAGTTCTTTGGGTGGGGCAACAGCAATGGCCATCAGATCCGTATATCCTGCTTCGCGGAGTTTTTCTGAAATGGCTGGTCCTACTCCTGGTATGTCTTCTAGAGTTTTGGTGACCATTGGTATCTCTCCAACACTCAAACAAGACGTTGATATTTAACCCGAAGTACGGGGGGTCGCCGATTTTTCCGAAAATGATGAATCGATCTCCGTAAATCTTTATATCTAAGTTCTAGGATTAGCACGGGATGGCAAAAAAGAAGCGGAGAATAAAGGAGGAGCCCGAAGAGACCTATGAGTTCGCTCCTACCGAGTTCGATGAGAAGGAGTTCATTCTCAAAGAGCTGTTCAATACGAAGGTGTTCTTCGCAGTGATTTTTTTGGCCCTGCTCAGCGGCATAATATGGTCCTTGACATACACCCTGGGACAGAACATGTGGCTTGTCGGGCTTCTGGTATGCGTGCTTTTAATCGTCTTTATGAAGAAACTGCTGGCACTATTTAAGGTCAGAGTGGATATGATTGACAGTAAAAGCATGATAGCCAACTATGCAATGTATTTCCTGCTCGCGCTGGGCATCACGATACTTTTGATCAACCCGCCATTCTACTGAATCAGTTCTCCCAGCTCATCCGGGGGTCCAGGAGCTCGGTCAGCAGGTCTGCCGGAGTACATTTTATTGTGTCCTCGTGGTCCCTTATGACCATGGTCTCCGGATCCAGCTCCCGCCCTATGCCGGCTATCGCGACCTCTTCGGAGAGCATTTCTTTTGCGGTGATGTACATCCTTTCGGCAATAACGTTCCAGGTCCCGTCCTCGATGAACGGCTCTCCGTACTCGTTGCTCTTCCACTTTTTCAGAAAAGAGTCTGCGTTTGAAACGCCTACCGGGGGGCCGACGTGTTTGAAAGTTTTCGAGAGAAGGTCGCGCTCCAGCTCGAAAACGATCCTCATCTCCCTATCATCCATCTCATGGATGGACCTCAGAACTGTGAAATCGAACTCGTTCATTTTTCTTGTCAAAGCATATTGGGTCTTCCACAGCTGTGAATATAAGTTATCTTCTATCACGTTCGGTCTTTTGAACACGATCGTCAGGAGGCGTGAGCCGTGGTGTTCTGCCTTGCTTCTAAGCTCCTCCTGTGTCATTACGCGGCGATCTACGGGGAAAAAGAATCTTATGTCCGGGCTCTGAAGGTACGCCTGCGAGGCGACAATGAAAAGGGACATCGTATCCAGATGTACCGCGGATGCGACGTTCCTTCTTGGATCCACCGGATCGTAGACGGTCATAGGGGCGACGGATACAGGTCCTCTGCCCTCTATCTCTATCACTATTCCCTCTCTCCATTCGGATGCTGCTTCGAGAACCTGCCGGAATCCCCCGTATTTGATGACCAGGAGCTCGCATAGATATCCGGAAAAACCGCGGGTGTTGGGTTCCGCACCGTATGCGGCGATCCCCTTCATGAATTTCTTCAGGAGGCGGACATCGTCCTTCTGTTTCTGCTCAAGGTGGGAGAGTACGTATTCCGTATGAAAAGGGGTCCTGTCCACCGAGGACTGCAGCTTCTTGGTGTTTTCGAGGATATAACAGGGGACCATGTCCACATCCAGTCCCATGAATTTACCGCGGGTGTACGGGTGTTCCGAATACATCCGCGAACCGTGAAGAATATCTTCCCCGACTCTCAGCCCCTCGCTCTCCAGTGTTTCGCGGGGAACATCAGGGGGGAACATAAGGAAAATGTCAAGATCGGGGTCGGAAAGGAAGGTGTCTTTTGCAAATGAGCCGACGAACCTTACCTCGGTGGCCGAAAGATTGCCGTCCCGGATGTAATTCTCAACCGCATTCTTGAGATTCTTCGCCGCGTCAAATATGTGTTCGATCTCATGCTGCTTAGGCTTTATTATTTCCAGCACTTCTGACTCTATGCTCATTGACCCGGAAATCAACATCCCACGTTTAAGGATGTCCCTGCGATCTCTGATCCGATAGCTTTTCACCTAGGGCGGCCCTTCTCATTTTGCCAAATTTATAATAGCCGTATAAGTTTGTAATGGTGTGTTCTGCTCGCAATGCGGCTCCGAGAACGAGGACGGTGCAAGCTTCTGCACACGGTGCGGAGCAAACATAGATCGAGGGATCGCCCCATGGCAACCTGAGGCGAAAGTACCGCCGAAGTCAAAAACGAATACCCTCATAGCGGTAATCGCGGTAATCGCGGTCATTTCCGCAGGTGCCATAGGCTATATTGTATGGACAAGTCCGGGCGGAGAACCCTTTGTCGCCGATGAATACATCCTTTATGCCGATGGTGACGTAGGGTCGGGAGCTATAGCCATATCCTCCGATCCCTCCGACACGGACCCCACCGACGGATCCTGCGTTGTGACCTTTACGATGAACGCGGAATCGCTGGGAGGATATACCTGGGGTGTCAGATCTTTGGACCAGGCGTTGTACCAGTATGACGGAGCGAGCACGTATGTCTATACCGGGCACAGCATGCCTGATGCAGCAACGCTCGGCGACGACGGCAGAACGATGACATGCACGCTGGATCCGGGCCATTATTCGGTGATGGTGCAGGTCAACGGCAGAACGTACTCGGGCACGTTCGTCCTTCAGGGGGAAGTCGTCAGGAATTATTCATGGACGTTCGACCCGACCTATTCGGCCGATGGGACAGGAGGGATCGATTTCACGCTGGAGTTCAAGTTCCAGTATGGCGACTGTCTACCGGCGGTCGAATATACCGGGAAACGCGGCATAAGCGATGTCTCGACCATCGGAGACCTGATCGCTTATTTCGTATACGATAGCGAAGTCGTCACAGAATTGGAGGAAGAGCTCGCCGCCCTCTACTATGAGGGGACATCTCTTGCCGCCACGGCCGGCAGCTATGATTATGCATCGTTCATTCTTACGTTCGTCCAGGAAGAGTTCAGCTACCCTGACGCCACCTCCGACGGCGAAGAATGGGGGCCCGACGAACTTCTGTATGGTACCGACGAATACTGGGCGTTCCCCACCGAGACTATAATGCAGGGGGCGGGAGACTGCGAGGACACGTCTCTCCTATGTGCCCTTCTGTTCAAGGCCGCAGGATACGATGCGGCTGTAGCTATAGTGCCGGGGCACGCGATGGCGGGAGTAGGGCTTACCGCAAGTCCGTATTCTCATCCAACAACAAGCTATGTCGGCGAGTACCAGATTTTTCAGACTGTTTCGATCGACGGTGTCTGGACCAAATACTACGGATGTGAGACCACAACAGACATTCAATATCACATCGGATATACCAGCGTCAAATACGAAGACAGGCCCCTGACCGACTGGGTGGGGCCCGTCACCGTGGGCTTACCCACGGGGATGGACGGCTTCTACCCCATATGATCAGGGCGAGCTGTTCGGTATCCATTCCCCTTCGTAGGCCTGGGCCTCATGGAATACTATGTCCTGACCGATGTCCATGACGGTTCTGTCACCGACGGCAACGGTCGTGATCCCTGTGGCTTTTTCCGTTTTCTCCGCCTGTTTCTCCGGGCCGGTCCTTATCATCACTATGCCCAGATGGATAAAGATGGCGATTTCTGGTTTCACCCTTTCGATGAAAGATATTGCATAGTCTGTGCACAGGTGCCCTTTGATATGCATGTCGTCGGGCGCGGTTACGGGAAGGATTAACACTCTCGATCCGATATATTGGTCCGCTATCTCGGGCGTGTAGTCGGTATCGCTTACATACGAAATTATGCCATCCGGAGTGTGGAATCTGAACCCGACGTTTGTTGGGTCACTATGCTGGGACTTGCATACTTCGGTCTTCAGGCCTTCGATCTCCAGCACATCGCCCGGGACGATGACCGTGCAGTCCCTTGCGAGATTTTGATGATATTCCGATATACAAGGTCCCAGATTGTCTTGGCCCTTCAGCGCGGTGACGCTTCCGTAGATATGTCCTCTCTTTTTCCAACCGCCGAACGCGCACCCTTCGATTACCGATTCCGCATCGGCATAATGGTCTGGGTGGGCGTGGGATATTATAACTGAATCCGTACGTGTCAGATCGTACCGTATTTTGTTCATCTGGGTCAATGCACCCGGTCCCGGGTCCACGTGAATAATGTCCTCTCCCTTCATAAGGAGGAAGCCGCCGGTGCACCGCGTCTGGTACATCATCGTATGCCGACCGCCTCCGGTCCCCAGGAAAACAATACGTGTCGACACCTGTCTCGGTATCTCTTGTGAGTATATCCGTTTTTTGAATCCCGGAAAATGTTAAAGTCGCATAGCAGCCTACCGGCACTATGATTACAGTGTTTCGCGGCGGATGGGTCGTCACTCAGAATCCCGGTAGGGATGTGTTCAGGGGAGATGTGGCCGTCGAAGACGAGAAAATAATCTATTCGGGGCCGAAATACGAGGGCTCCGCCGACAGGGACATCAATGCAGAAGGCGATGTCGTCATGCCCGGGATGGTCAATACCCACACGCATGTGGCGATGTCGGTGATGAAAGGTTCGCTGGACGACCTGCTGTTCCCGGATTTTCTCAATGCCAGCTTTAAAATCGATGCTGATAGGACTGACCGCGATATCGACATTGGGACAAAGCTCGGATGCATGGAGATGATCCGCAGCGGAACTACGACCTTCATGGACCTATATTATTCGGAAGACATCATCGCCAAGGCTGCACAGCAGGCCGGGATACGCGGTGTGCTGTGCTGGTGCGTCCTCGATGAAGATAAGACCACTCAGTCCGGAAATCCTTTGAAGAACTGTGCCAGATTCTGTAATCTGCATAAAAATACCAGAAAGATAGTGCCGGGTGTGGGGTTGCAGGGCGTCTATGTCTGCAATGAGGACACCTGCCTGGGGGCAAAGGAGCTTTCCGACAGAGAAAAACTGCCGATGAACTTTCACCTTTCGGAGACAAGGGGGGAAGTCAACGAACACCGTAAATCGACAGGGAAGAGGCCGGGCGAATGGCTCGCAGGCCTCGGAGTGTTCGGACCCAGAGGGGTTGCGGCACATTCCGCCTGGCTGACGATTAATGAGGTCAGATTGATGGGCCAATCGGGTGTGTCGGTGTCCACGTGTCCAGCGTCCAATATGAAACTGGCGACCGGCGGAGTAGCCCCGGTCCCCGAGTTCCGTTCGGGCGGGGTGAACGTGTCCATAGGGACTGACGGGAACACAACCAACAATTCTCTGGATATGTTCTCCGAAATGAAGATACTTGGGCTTCTTCAGAAAGCCAGCAGGTGGGATGCAACGGTGGCCAAGGCACAGGAGCTGATAGACTTCGCGACCATCAATGGTGCAAAAGCAGTGGGAATGTCCGACAAGATAGGTTCGCTGGAACCTGGAAAATATGCCGACATAATAGTGCTCGACGGAAAGGCGCCGAACATGAGGCCTCTGCTTCCTGAGAACATAATCGGGAACATAGCGTACTCAGCATCCGGCCTTAATGTCAAACATACGATGTGTCAGGGGGACCTCGTGATGGAGAATGCTGTCATCGGCACCCTGGACACAGATGCTGTACTCGCAGAGTCGGAGCAGGTGTGGAGGAAGCTCTGCTTAAGATGACCCAGACCATAGAATTCAAAAGGCCCGAGGTGGCATCGATCGCCTCTTCGGGGAAGATATGTGCGGACATGCATTTTCATACGCACTATTCAGACAGCTATACACAAACGAAGGATGTTGTCAGGCTTGCGGTAGATCGGGGCGTGGGCGTAGCTATCACCGACCACAACCAGATAGGGGGAGTGTTGGACGCAATGGAAATGAAGAGCGATGCATTCATAATTCCAGGTATGGAGGTGAGCACGTCGGACGGCCCCCATATATTGACATATTTTTACAGCTGGAGGGATCTGAAGGTCTTCTGGGACAAACACATAAAAGAGCACATCAGATAGTGCCAGTGGATCGCACTGAGGGACATGCCCACCGCAAGGTTATTGGATATTCTCGAGAAGGAGAACTGTGTGACCTCTGCGGCGCATCCCATGGGATACCTCGGTTCTAACAAGGGGCTCGAAATATGTATCAGAAAAAATTACATCCCTGTCTCGGAAGCCGGACGTCTGGATGCGTTCGAAGTGATCAGCGGAGGCATCTCCCGTAGGTCCAACATGTTAGCATGCGAATGTGCGACGGAGTATGACCTCGGTATCACCGGGGGCACGGACGGGCACCTTCTGAACGAACTTGGGAACATCGTCACGATTTCGGAAGTTTCGGACCTCGACGGGTTCTTGGACAGCATTGTGAAAAGAAAGAACAGCGTGATCGGCCGTGAGAAGAACCTGGCTGTAAAGGCGTGCATGGGCCTCGTATCTCTTACAGAATTCTGCAGGCATACGCCGTCCGTGGGATTCGTCCAACTTGAACAGACGGTCATGAACTTCAGGAGATATCGCAGGTCGCCTGAGGAAAACGAGGTCAGAGCTGACTCGCGGCGAGTCTGCAGAAAGCGATTTTGACAGAATCCCTTATCTTCTTTTCATTATATTTTTCGGTGGTGAACTCTACGCTTTTTTCGAGGTCTTTGAGGAATGCGTCGGACAGGTATTTTCCCACATCCTTAGAATAGATCATCGCGTTGGTCTCGAAGTTAAGGTTCATGCTTCGTTCGTCTAGGTTCGCGGAGCCGACAGAACAGTAGTATGAGTCGGCGACTATGGCCTTAGAGTGAATAAATCCGTTCTTGTAGTGGTATACTCTGACCCCTGCCTGCATCAGCAGGTTGGCATAGAACAGATTCGTCCAGTATACGAGGGGGTGGTCGGGCTTGTCGGGGATTATTATCCTGACGTCCACGCCCGAAACGGCGGCCAGTTTAAGCATCGACAACGTGGCCTCGTCCGGCACCAAATACGGGGTGTGTATGTAAAGGGTCTTCCTGCAACGTGTAAACATCATCAAATATTGACTGTGGACCGGGCTGCTCTCCAGAACATCTGGTCCGCCGGAAATCATCTGCACGATCTCTTCTCCCTTTCCTGGCATGTTCTTGTAAAAGATATCGTCCGTGGTGATATCCACCCTGGTGGCATATCTCCAATCCATCAGGAACCTGATCTGCATTCCAAGGACGGCTCCGCCTTCGATTCTGACGCTGGTATCCCTCCAGTCGCCCAGCGGCCCCTTCCCGATGTATTCGCTGCCTATATTGTGACCGCCCGTCCATCCGATCCTGCCGTCGACCACCATTATCTTGCGGTGGTTCCTGTTGTTCTTTCGTGGGGTCAGCAGGCAGGCCGCACGGCTGTGGAACAGCGTAAAATGACCTCCTGCCTTGACGAATTCCTTCATGTTCTTCTTGGGCCCCTTTCCGAAACCGTAAGCGTCGCACATGACCCGGACCTGAACTCCCTGTTCGAGCTTCTCGATCAACAGGTTGACCAGGGCGGAACCCATTTCATCGTCCCTGATAATATAGAATTCGAAGTTTATAGTCTCCTTTGCGTTACGGATGTCTTCAAAAAGATCCCTGAAATAGTCGCGCCCATCGATATAGACCTTAACTTCGTTATCGTCCGTGTAGCTGTGTCCGATCTTCATCATAGTGCTGATGAATTCGCCGCTTCCGGGCTGGTTCTTTTCAAGCAAAGAGCGGTCCATCCGGAGGCGTACACTCTGACCCTCTACCGCCCTTCTGACCCTCCTGTCGTAATAGGCCTTGGACCTGAATGCGTATTTTGAATAGAACGTTTGTCCGAAGAACAGATACAGTGCAAATCCCAGGGGCGGGAACAGAAACATGACGAGCAGCCAGAGTATGGTGCTCTTTGGGTTGGAACGTTCCCAGAACATCATCGAAAATATGAATATGAGGTTGATGGGGATGATAAAAAGCATCATGTCGCCTGACAGGCTGCCAGTGACATATTCTCCCGGGATCACTATCCCGAACATTATCTGACACCTATCAGTCTTGCGGGATTGCCGGCTACGGTAGTTCCAGGGGGCACGTCCCTGGTGACGACGGACCCCGCTCCGACTATGGAAGCCTTTCCGATTTTGACGCCGGGAAGTATTATCGAACCGGCACCGATCCAGGCGTCGCTCTCTATCGTGACAGGTTTGGAAACGGTCCCGACCGCGCGTCTCCTTGCGGGGTCACGGGAATGGTCGGGAGTGATGATCGTTACATTGGGACCGATCATGACGAAATCTCCGATGATTATGTGGTTGGAGTCGAGGAACGTGCAGTTGCAGTTGATAAGCACCTGTCTCCCCAGCACGATGTTAAAGCCCACGTCGCATCTGAACGGCGGATTTATCATAGTGTCCGGGTCGATCTCATCCGTAAACAGCCTTCCCAGTATCTCTCTTCTTTCCTCCGGTGTTCTTCTCCTAGGTTCATTGTATTCGTCACATATGCATCTGGCACGTTCCAAGGCATCGGTGAATTCCTGATAATCGGGGTCCTCGCTGCTCAGCTCTCTGCCTGCGTATATTCTCCCAAAGAAACTGTTCGGGGCGAAATCATTCTGCATAGAACCCGGATATGCAGTGAACTTAATGATGTTTGTTAAAGAACAAGTGCCGTGGCCGGCATACGAAATGTATGTGGCGGTAACCCGTCATCTCGCAACATATTAATACAATATTTAGAATGGCAAAATCAAGTAAGGAGGGTTAAACATAACAAGAGACCCAATCGAGATTATCGGTCTGGTAAAGAGATATGGTGAATTCACCGCGGTCGATAATCTGAGCCTAAACATTAAAAAGAACAGTTTTACAGGCCTTCTAGGTCCCAACGGTGCCGGAAAGAGCACAACCCTGAAGATGCTCACGCATCTGATCAACACAACCTCCGGGGAGGCGTACATCAACGGCATAGATGTGACCAGAGATCCCAAGGCCGCGCTGATCGGAGTCGGGACCGTCGTCGAGACCCCGGAATTCTACACATATCTGACACCGAAGGAGACCTTCGAGCTCCTGGGACAGCTCATCGGAATGAGCAGTGAAAAAATCTCTGCGGAGACATCATCGATACTCGAAATGGTCAAGATGACCGAATGGGCGGACAAGAAGATCGGCACATTCTCCAAAGGTATGAGGCAGAGGATCGCCCTCGGACAGGCATTCCTGGACGAACCCAGCATCATAATATTGGACGAGCCGACCTCCGGTCTTGACCCGAGGGGCATGGCGGAGATGCGTGACGTCCTCAAGAACATCGGGAACGGAAGGGATGTCACCGTAGTGATGAGCTCCCATATGCTCCATGAGGTCAGCGACCTCTGCGACCGCGTTGCGATACTGAACCATGGAAAGCTGATACTGGACGACACGATCGATGCAATCACATCAAGATCGGGGGCCAGACAGATAATCATCAAGTTGGACCACACTCCGACCACGGACGATGTGGCAAAGGTCGCGGCGATCTCAGGCATCACGTCTGCTTCCAGGTTCGGAGTCGACATAGAGGCCAAGATGCCGTCGGAATTTGCCCGCAGCCCCGATCTTTTCAAGGCGATCTCAGATCTCGGAATAGGGGCATACAACATGTACGAGAACGAATCGCTCGAAGCCACATATCTGAGTCTTATCAAGGAGTCGAGGTGATTCCATGTCGTTAACAGAGTCTTTCAAATTCAGAAGGGGAAAGGTAAGCATCACGGGCGACGACCTCAGGCAGTCGCTGGTCATAGCAAAGAACGAGATGCGGAAATTTCTGAGAGGGAGGAAGATCCTTCTCTTCATATTGCTGGCTGCGCTGTTCCTTGTGATAGACATAGCTCTCCCGGCGTTTTACTGGGAAGAGTTCGGGACATTTCTTTCAACCCCTGAAGCAATAATGTCTTGGCATGCGAGCAATGTCTCTTTCATTGTGCTATTGGGGGCGGTTCTCTTTGCTTCGTTCACCATAGTTTCCGAGTTTGAGGAAAGGACCTATCTGCTGCTGTTTACCAGACCTGTCAAGAAGACCGCAATCTTCGTAGGTAAGTTCCTGGCATGCTATGTTATTACGTTACTTGTGATCTTGGCATTTTACGGCGTTTCGGCGGTGCACTCACTGGTGCTCGAAGGAGCGGTCACCTCGAAGACCTTCACGTCCATCGGCATGTCGATGGCCTACATATTCGCCCTATCGGGCCTGGCGGTTTTCTTCAGTTGCATCTCCAAGAAGGGAAGCATATCCGCGCTCATGACTTTCTTCCTGGTGCTTATGGTCCCTCAGATCATATCGGTGATTTTGATGGTCGTGCAGCCGGGCGGAGATTACTGGTACCTGCTGAATATAGCCGGAGGGAGTATATCCTCGATCTTCAGCTCAACCGTCCAGATATCTAAGGCACTGATCACCCTATTCCTTTGGGGGGCAGTTCCGCTTGTGTTGGGTTGGCTGATATTCCTGAGAAGAGAAGCATAAGCTTTACAAACAGCATTTCCAAATTTTTTATCATATTTTTCTTTGTCGGAGAACCTGTCTATCGCAAGGTTCTTCAATGAAAAACATTATAGAACACCGCGACGCGTAACGCGGTCGCGAATGGGGAATAAAGAGTTGTCAAAAATCCTTATAGCGACGGATGGCAGCAGAGTCAGCGAGGAAACGGTGCAATACGCCCTCGACCTGGCATCCGCTCTTGAAAGCGAAATAGCTGTTATTTATGTGAGTGACGAACCTCTGAAAGAAGGAGATCACGATATATCTCCCGGGGAGGCGGCAGTGCAGTACGCTGTGGACGAGGCGACCAAGAGGGCCATTCCCGTTGAATCATTCATCGAGTTCGGCATACCGGCGGTCGAAATCGTCAAAAAGGCTGAAGAGATAGGCGCCAAGGTCATTGTTCTCGGTTCGATAGGCAGATCGGGCGTTTCGCTGTGGCTAGTGGGCAGCGTCGCAGAAAGAGTGATCAAGCTGGCATACTGTCCCGTGATAGTCGTGCGCAAGTCCGAGCACGAGGAAGCGGGCACAAGGTTCGGAAACATGCTCATAGCGACCGACGGCAGCGCCGCCAACGAGTCGGCTGTGCGCAGCGGTCTCCGCCTGGCATCCCGTTTGGGAATGAAGGTCAGCACAATCAGCATCAATGACATCAGGGAGATTCCGCGCACGAACGCCGATGAGGCGAGGGCCGAGCTCAACGACGTCAGCAAGGAAGCCGTGACCAGGGTGATCCATCAGGGTGCAATTCTGGGCCTCAACGTCGATCCGATAATAGAGGACGGGGTCCCGCACAAAGAGATCGCCGAGCGCTCCTCGGAATACGACCTTGTCGTTATCGGCACGCTGGGACGCACCGGACTGACGGATATGCGCGTCGGAAGCGTTGCCGAAAAGGTCATCAGGTATGCCAAATGCCCGGTCATGGTCGTAAGGGCCAGCGAAGTTTTCGCGCCGTTGGACAGTTTCTGATCAGACCTCGAACCATCCCTTCGTGTTCTTCATGTTGAGATACAGGAGCACGATCGCTTCAACGATCACACCGACGACGTTCAACGAGATAATACTGGCTATCAGTGCCAGTGCGGTCATGATCACTGCGAACCACCACCCCCATCTCTTTCCGGAGAGCATGGCTGCCCCCACTGCGATCATGATCAGGCCTGTCACAATCGCTATCCCGCCTGCCACCACGATCGTTATTCCGGCGGGGAGCGCGAAAGGGAGGGAGACCGCTCCTCCCAATATTAAAAACGCACCGATAGCCGCTGTTACAATACCGCCTAGTATCTCCAATACTGCGAATATGCTCAACAATATTGGCCTTCTGTAGTCGTTCTGAGCCATGCTGGTCATATTCACCTGTTAGGCTTTAAAACGATACCCTATGTGGCTCGCGTCGAAGAACGGGATGTCTCTCGAATGGCCACATCTGC
>WOYN01000015.1 GCA_011620825.1 Candidatus Methanomethylophilaceae archaeon
ACTATAAACTCAGAGTCCCCTCCCAGAGAAAATCGTATTAGTGCGATGCAGACCAGCCATCAACACCGTATGTGACGGTTCGCCCCATCGCGGTCATATTCTCGGACGTTCCTTCGAATACATATCCTGGTAAATTCTCGGACGTATGTTCAAGGATTGTCGTGCATCTTCTGCGTAGAAGATCATCAAATCGAACGCACCCCCGCCGATGGATGTTACTCCTCCCGGTATAGTCACCGATGCCAAGCCTCTGCAGTCCGAGAACGCATTTTTCCGATGAATGTCACGCTGTGCGGAATTTTCACCGATATCAAAGCCTGTGCAGTATCGAAAAGCAGAGTCGCCGATGGGCATCAGGCCATGAGGAAGCCTGAGGACATGCGGGCCTGCGCAGCCTTTGAACGCACGGTTGCCAATCAATATCAGACTCTGAGGGAAAGTCACGGACGTGGAAAGTGAAAGGGACCACAGTAATGGAAAGCAGAGCCGGCGATAGCCGAGATATCATATATATGGGATCCGTGCATCGCTGAAGATAGAACCAGATCCGTGGCCGGAATCGTCGAGTCCTGTAACTTCTGCGGTACCATCGAATCCGATCCGATGGTCCGGGCCGCCGTACGTGAAATATTACATATTCCCGCGCCCTCCGCAGAATCTAATCCTGAAATAATGGCGAATGATGGAACGGAAGCCATTATCAGTAGCAGGATCGGGGATGCCTTCATAGCGGGAGACAAGGTCGATTGATCACAGACCCACCGATACCGAATTCGAACAAGCTCTGGCACTTTCATTGGGATTGGTGAAAATTAATGCTCTGGACGGGTGTGGCATCTCGTTTTATGCTATTCTCCGGCCATATGTCGAAGTTCAGAAACAACCTGTTGCCGTGAACTAGTGACCGGCATTCTTCACAAAGACAGGTGCCAGATCTTTAATATCATTGGAAAAAATGTGAACTATGCAGGTATGAACGAGGATTTTTTCGTATGGCGGAGCCTAAGGGGGGCCGGGACGTCAATTAGAGGAGTTTTACATAGGCGCTTCGTTCCGCATAGCCCGCATCGATCTACTGTATGGATTACACCTATTCACTTTAATTGAGCTCTGGCACATTTATTAAACCGTCACGTGACGGTGCTTGAATGGGATCACCCACCGGAACGACGTAACATCAACAACGATCGGGCCGCTTCCCATCAGGACGACC
The DNA here is from genome assembly GCA_011620825.1 of Candidatus Methanomethylophilaceae archaeon. Lineage (GTDB taxonomy): Archaea > Thermoplasmatota > Thermoplasmata > Methanomassiliicoccales > Methanomethylophilaceae > VadinCA11. Next base: position 1,214 of record WOYN01000015.1, read on the forward strand.
CGATGCCGCCACGGCGGCCTTTAGATAAATGATTAAAGAGGTTTACCCCTCCCAGAGGAGGGGTTTGTGGTTTGCTTATTCCGCACACCCGCTGTCGCACTCTGTCTTCACGAGAGTGAACGCGAGGTAGAGGGTCAGTACGAAGTTTGCAATAGCGGCTATTCCCTTGAGGAGTACCCAGATGTCCGTGCCCTCCGAAACAGCGACTCCGCCGAATATGAATATCAGCGCAGTTGTGACAAGGATGGTCGTCAGTATCGGCGAGTTCTTTGCTATGTACGACCAAACGAACCCCACGAGGTATATTATTCCAAGCGAGATGTTGGTATATATGTCCCCTCCGGCCCATCCGGCGAAGAACACACCTGCCGCAACTAATCCGAACACCGTAGCTCCGAAATTGGATCCGTTCCTGTAAGCACCGATGGCTGCGAGCAGTATGAATGCGGAGCATACCATAAGGAATCTTCCGAGTTGTTCGGATGCGAGTCCGTATGTGCTGTCCGCATAAGTTACGAAGCACACCATTGCGATTGGTAGCGATACCAACGCCACGAAGAACAGACCCAAGGCGGTCGTGTCTATGCATTTCTCTGTCATTTGTTTTTCCTCCAGGACATTAGTCCCGCTTATGAATCCTACTTGCTCGTATTAAAGGTTTCCTTTAATATTAAATATCGAATTTGAAATGATATCCAGCATGTCAAATAAACAAGTCTGCGACCCCCGTATCGAGACGGTTTTTCCATCCTAAAAACCGCCCCTGCGCTCGGTCTCCGCGCTCGACTTTTGTTACATCAATTCTGCTCGCCTATCACAGGCACGAGAAGGACATTCCTCTTCGAGGGATCCTTCACCTTGGACGCCATCATCTCCTGCACCCTGTTGAAAAGCTCGGGCGATACGGCCGTGTGGGCTTCGTGACGTATCAGGATATCCTCCCATCTCATGTATCCCGCATAGACCGGGTTGTGGAGAATGTTGCTCAGATTGAACTTGTTCCAGATGTTGCCTTTCCGCGTCAGGGTCTCTTCTTCGTTGAGATTGCTGCATATCTCGTCGATCGTCCTTCCGTCATAGTACTGGAAAAAGACGTTCTCGGCAACGTCCAGCTCGTCCCTTACGGCTTCGAGGGCCCCGTTGTTGATGCGGTATCCGAAGGGAGGATTGAATCCCATGGTCTTCTTTTCCGACGCGTCGTTTTCCAGATTCTCGGCTTTCTCGCGCATCCCCATGTAGGTGCGCTCTCCGATCTGCTCGCTTTCGAGCTGTGCGATACGCTGGATCATGTCCACCACGAACCTTCCCAGAGCGTTAGTGGTGTCCAATGCCTCCGTTGAAGAGACGAACATCTTGCCTTTGGAGCTGATGTCCTCCATCATCTCCATGAAATTGCGGCTGTTCCTGTGGATACGGTCCATCTTGACCACGAGTATTACGTCCCAGAGGTCCGACTCCTCTATCATCTTCGCATACGCGGGGCGTTTCACAGTACGCCCGGAATATCCGTCATCCTCATAGAACTTCGCAATGTCCCAGCCCTGGGAAATGCAATAATTGGTGAGCATCTCCCTCTGCGCATCGAGCGAGTAGCCGTCCTGCGCCTGCTCGTCGGTAGAAACGCGAACGTATATCGCAGCCCGGTAGTTCTTGTCTTCATCCATTGAAAGGCCCGTTTACCGCCTCGTAGGCTTCCTTGTCTATAATCGCCATGTGACCGCCCTCTCTGACGATCCCGTCCCACTCTATATATCCCAGGTATATGGGGTTGTGAAGGACATTGCATATGGACTGCCTGTTCCAGGCGCCTCCCTTCTTGGCGGGGATCCTGGCACGGTTGAGGGATTCCGCGATGGCCTCCATCGAAGAGCCCTCGTTGTACAGGCGGTATATCGCCTTGACGGTGTATGCTTCGTCTTCGACGACCTCTAGCTTTCCCCTCGAGTAAACATAACCGTAAGGGTGTCCGGAGCCCATGGGTCCGGTCCCGAACTGCGCTTTCTGCATCATTCCGACTTTAACCCTCTCTCCTATCTGCTCGCTTTCGAGCTGTGCGATACGCTG
>WOYN01000136.1 GCA_011620825.1 Candidatus Methanomethylophilaceae archaeon
GCTTCGGATTTTGCTGATGCGGGGTATGACATCCTCATCATCACGAGCAGCAAGATCAAGGCTGTGAGGGAGAAGATGAAGTACGGCAAGATGAACGTCATAGCTCTTTCTGCAAAGCCCAGGCTCGACTACAAGGACATAAGAAAGCTCGGATCCCTCACCGATTCGGTCAACCGTTTCATATCCGATAACGCGCGTCCTGTGATCGTGATCGACGGGCTGTCCGCACTGATCGAGAAGAACGGTCCGAACCGCACGCTCACTATGATGCGCCAGCTCACTGCGGATAACGCCGGTTCCGCAACATTTTTAATCTCCTTGAACGAGAACTCCATCGACAAAAAAGGTCTGGATATACTCGTTCATAATATGGATATCCATAAGGCAGTCGACTGAGGCTTTTTGATGAAGATTGAGAAAGTATGGGCAAGAGAGGTCCTCGATTCGAGGGGTAGTCCCACGGTAGAGGCTGAAATCACCGTAGCAGGGCACAAGGTAAGAGCCATCGCGCCGTCGGGAGCTTCCACGGGCACCTGGGAGGCCCACGAGCTCAGGGACGGCGGCGAAAGATATGGAGGCAAAGGGGTCCTGAAAGCTGTCGGTAACATAAGGGGAGATATCGCCGCGCGCATCACGGGAATGGACCCGTCCGACCAGGAGGCGGTGGATCTGACAATGATAGACCTCGACGGAACGCCCAATAAGAAAAGGCTCGGTGCGAACGCCACCGTGGCAACGTCGCTGGCGGTCGCCAAGGCGGGCGCAATGTCCAGGAACACGCAGGTCTATGAGCACATCGGCGGCGACCATGTAACGTTGCCCGTTCCGATGTTCAATATAATCAATGGCGGGAAGCATGCGGGAGGCAACCTGAGGATACAGGAGTGCATGCTCGTGCCGGCCGGGGCTCCGAACTTCTCCGAATGCCTGAGGACGGCTTCGGAGGTGTACATGTCTCTGAAGAAGCTCCTATCTAAAAAGTACGGCGTATCGGCTGTGAACATAGGCGACGAGGGCGGGTTCGCTCCGCCGGTGGACACGGTCGCAGAGGCTCTCGAAACAATATCCCAGGCGGCATCCGACGCCGGATACAGGCCCGGCAGGGACATCTTCCTTGCTTTGGATGCCGCCTCCTCAGAATTCTTCGCAAACGGAAGGTACGAGGTGGACGGCTTCAGTTTCACCGCAGGCGAGCTGGCAGACCATTACGTGGGATTGACCAAAGATTTCCCCATCATAAGCATCGAGGACCCCTTCTTCGAGGACGATTTCGATTCTACGGCAGATCTCACCAGAAAAATAGGGAAAAGAGTGCAGATCGTAGGCGACGATATATTCGTCACGAACACGGAGAGGCTCGGGCGCGGAATAAAGGCCGGGGCGGCGAACGCCCTCCTGCTCAAGGTGAACCAGATCGGCACGGTTACAGAGTCGGGGCAGGCTGCGGAGATGAGCTTCGAAAATAATTATCGTGTAGTGATCTCGCACCGCTCCGGCGAGACCGAGGACACCACCATTGCAGATCTTTCGGTAGGATGGGGTTCGGGACAGATCAAGACGGGGGCACCGGCGCGTGGCGAACGTACCGCAAAATACAACAGGCTCCTGAGGATAGAGGAAGAACTGGGATCGAAGGCCGTGTTCCCGGGCATCAAGGCGTTCAGGTTCTGATAACATGGACAAGCTCTTTATCGCAGACGAGGAGGACGTTAGGAACGGGTACACGATGGACGTGTACTTCGAGCGCACGAAGCGGATCTTAGAAGCCAAGGGGCTGGACGAATCCAGGGTATGTGCCGAGCTCACAAGCAGCTCGCTGCCCCGCGGCTGGGAATGGGCGGTCTTCTGCGGTCTCGAAGAAGTAATACGCCTTTCGGAGGGGACCAACGTTTCGGTTTATGCGATACCAGAAGGGACGATCATCCGTGCCCGCACTCCGGCCAGCGTCAGGGTGCCGGTCATGAACTTCATAGGAAACTACGTCGACTTCGGGATCATGGAGACTGCGATCCTGGGGATGATATGCCAACCCACAGGCGTGGCCACGAAAGCTTCGAGGGTGAAGATTGCCGCACAGGGAAAACCTGTCATCGCCTTCGGCAACAGGAGGATGCACCCTGCCATTGCGGGTGTACTTGACCGTTCGGCCTACATTGGCGGATGCGATGACGTGTCCTCGGGTATCGGCGGAGACATAATCGGCAAGGAACCGTTGGGAACGGTGCCCCATGCCCTCACTTTGATGATGGGCAGCAACGACGCCGCGTTCAGAGCCTTCGACGAGATTATAGATCCTAGAGTTCCCCGTATAATGCTTATCGACACGTTCTCCGACGAACGCAGCGCTGCCATAGAGGCCTGCAGGTCCGTGAAGAACCTGGTGGGCGTCAGACTGGACACTCCGGGCTCCAGAAGAGGGAACTTCAAGGAGTTGATAGACGAGGTCCGTTGGGAGATGGATATGAACGGCTACAAGCACGTCAAGATAATCGTCTCCGGCGGTCTGGACGAGGAATCGGTCGCCAAGCTAGCCGACACATGCGTTTCAAGTTTCGGCGTCGGAACTTCTATCGCCAACGCCCCGACCTTGGACTTCTCGATGGACCTTGTGGAGAAGGACGGCGAGCCGATTGCCAAGAGGGGTAAGTTCGCAGGGCGTAAGTTCCCGTACCGTTGCCCGCATTGCTATACGATGGGCGTATCGCTCATCCCCGACGATGAAATCAGATGCGATTGCGGATGTGTCATGGAAATGATCGAAAGGCCCGTGCTCAAAAACGGAAAGAGGGTTACCCCCGAGGTTAAACCCAAAGAAGTCCGCGAATACGTGCTTAAGCAGTTGGATCACATGAAACAGAACGGACTTCTGTGAACTGCCCGGAAAATGGTCTCGCAGGGTTTGTAATATTTTTATCGTGTTACAAAATTTTATTCGATATATACGCTTTGGGGGTATCGTATGTGCCCTTCCAGAGATGGTAACAGAAAGCTTATATCCGCTCTAATTATAGGAAATCAGGGCGCTTCCCAGGGCATCGGTGGATGGTTGTAGAGGCCTTGTTTGGAGCCTATCATCGGGGGAAGTAAGATCGGGAACGTAACATGTTCAGCAGAGTGTTGCATCGACAGTCTGCTGGATAAAACGCTGGACAGGATACGCATCGACGGCATGATGAACGTCTACTGCGAGTGTGGCAGGATTGTCTGGCTTGACCGATTGGAGATGGGCCTGAAGCTCAGCATAGGCAAGAAGCTGGAATGCACCCATTGTCGCAA
>WOYN01000102.1 GCA_011620825.1 Candidatus Methanomethylophilaceae archaeon
CATAGAAAATGCAGAGCGCTCCAGGCGCTGGCCACCAGGCTATATCTCCTTTCTCGAGAACGGTGATCCTTTCAGAGCCGGAGTTCCCGGCATCGATGGGCATCTCGAAGTAGATCTCGCCGCCCATCATATTGATATCTGTCCTAAAAGGTAAAGAAAGCCAGATGGCATCGGAGATGTCGGAGTCGTCCAGTTCGGCATAGTACTCGCCGCTTCTTGTGACAACTTTCATTCTGCTCACAGTGCCACCCGGCCGTTGATTCAGTTTTTCTTCTTCTTTTCGAAGAGCTTCCTGATCTCCCTGCCGGTGATCTCGATCTGGAGGTTCTTCTCTTTCTCTTCCATCGCCTTGAGGTTCTTCAGGTCGTTCGCCCACTCGGCCGTCCAGTCGTCCTTGAACTTTCCGGACTCGATGTCGTCCAGAATCTTCTTCATTCCTTTCTCGGACTCCTTGGTTATGACGAGGTCCCTCTTTGTGAGGCCTCCGTACTCGGCTGTGTTTGAGACGACGTGCCACATCCTCTCGAAACCGCCCTCGTTGATGAGGTCGACGATGAGTTTTGCTTCATGGCAGACCTCGAAATATGCCATCTCGGGGGGATATCCCGCATCTACGAGGGTCTTGAATCCCGACTTGATCAGGCCGGTCGTCCCTCCGCAGAGTACTGCCTGCTCTCCGAACAGGTCCGTAAGGGTCTCGTAGTCAAAAGTTGTCTCGAAGACGCCTGCGCGGGTAGACCCGAGGCCCTTTGCAAGTGCCAGTGCAATATTCTTTGCATTGCCTGTGTGGTCCTGGTGCACACAGACAAGGGCGGGAACCCCGAATCCTTCCACGAAGACGTCCCTTTCTTTGTCTCCTGGAGCTTTTGGGGCCATCATTATGACGTCGACGTTCTTCGGGGGAACGATCGTTTTGTAGGTTATGGCGAAACCGTGGGCGAACTCCAGTGCACATCCTTCTCTGATGTTGGGTTCGACGAACTGCTTGTACACCTTGGGCTGAACTTCGTCCGGCAGGAGCATCATGATGACATCTGCGGTCTTCGCCGCCTCGGCGAAGTCGACGACCTTGAAGCCGTCCTCCTTCGCTTTGTTCCATGATCTTCCGTCCTTCCTGAGTCCGATCACGACGTTGAGACCGGAGTCTCTGAAACACAGGGCCTGGGCCCTTCCCTGGGATCCGTAGCCCATAACGGCGACCGTTTTTCCTTTAAGGACATCAATGTCCACATCTGCATCGTGGTAAATCTTCATTTTATCCACCTACTGAGAGGTTCAACTGCTTCACAGACTAAAAGGTATCGTTCCCGCCCTTAAGGCATCTCGACGGTTCAGTACTGGCAACGTCCTTTGACAAGCGCCTGCTTCGGATCCGCCGGCAGCATAGGGAGCACATCTTCCTCAGGGTCGATGTGTATGTCGAGCAGACATGTCTCTCCGCTGTCGATGGCCGTTCTAAGAGCATCGGCGATCTCTCCCGACCTTTCTATCATCATTCCTCTGGCACCGTAGGCCTCGGCGATTTTGGAGAAGTTCGGGTCTGCACCCAGCTCCGTCTCGCTGTATCTCTTGTTCCAGAACAGTTTCTGCCACTGCCTGACCATTCCGAGCCATCCGTTGTTAAGAAGGACAATTACGACTGGAAGATCTTCGGCGACCGAGGTTGCCAGCTCCTGCTGCACCATCTGGAATCCCCCGTCTCCTGTTATGGTGATGACGGGACTGTCCGGCTTGGCGACCTTGGCGCCTATGGCGGAGGGGAGCCCGAAACCCATGGTGCCGAAGCTTCCCGATGAAATGAACCTCCTAGGTTTGTAGACGTGCAGATAGTGCATCGCCCACATCTGGTTCTGCCCGACGTCCGTTGTTACGATGATGTCGTTGTCCTTATCGATAAGCTTGTTGATCTCGAATATGACCTTCTGAGGAACTATCGGCTTAAGGTCGATGTCGATCTTGCACTGGCAGCGCCTCCTGTATTCGGAATAGGTGACATTCCAGTCGGCGTGGCCGTCCTTGTAGCCGGAGAGCCGGTCTATAAGCGCCGCGGTACCCTTTTTCGCATCGCAGAGGAGATTTATATCCTCGTTCCCGTGCTTGTCGAACTCCGTTGCGTCGATATCTATCTGGACGACCCTGCAGGAGCTGCTGAACCTTGTATGGGGGCTGAACGTCCTGTCCGAGAATTTGGTCCCTATCGCTATGACAAGGTCGGCGTTCCGGAAAGTATCCAGGGCGCACATCCTCCCGTGCATGCCCAGCGGTCCGAGGTTCAGGGGGTGTTCGGTCGACATTGCGCCGATTCCCATGAGGGTGAAGACCGCGGGCGCACCGAGGATTTCGGCAAGCTTCGTAACCTCCGCCGAAGCGTTGGCGCTGATGGCTCCGCCGCCGACAAGCAGGACGGGTTTCTTGGCCTCCTTTATCCATTTTATCGCCGTGTCGATCTCGGACATGTCCTCCTTGGGTTCCTTTATCCCGTATGAGATGTTGAGAAGGCCCTCGTCGATGTCGGAGTTCATCTGGTCTGACGGAAGGTCGATGTGGACCGGCCCCGGCCGCCCGACCTGGCATATTTTCCATGCCTCGTCGACTGCGTGGGGCAGTCTGTTGACGTCGAGGACCCTGAAGTTGTGTTTCGTTATGGCCATAAGGAGGCTGTATGCGTCGACCTCTTGGAAAGCGCCGAGCCCCAGAGACCCGGTTCCGACCTGTCCGGTAAGTGCCAGCATAGGCGTGGAATCAGCATATGCCGTGCCTATTCCCGTAATCATGTTCGTGGCCCCGGGGCCGCTCGTGGCCATGCAAACTCCCGGCCTCCCGCTGACGCGGGCATATCCGTCGGCCATGTGGGCGGCGCACTGCTCGTGGCGTACTAGGACATGGTTGATCGATGAGTTCATTATCTCGTCGTAGATCGAGATTACGCTTCCTCCGGGGTACCCGAACATAGTCTCAACACCTCTGTCTTCCAGCATTTGGAGCAATGCTCTGTTTCCTTTCATGATTTGTCTCCGCTCGGCATATCGCGCTTATTTTTTATAATGCTATTTCGGAAATTCGGGCAAACACATGCACGGAAGAAGTTTATCTATACGGGAGCCATATGTTTGAAGCAGGTGTTTCATGGCTGTAGTCAAGGTCGGTATCAACGGGTTCGGAACCATAGGGAAAAGGGTCGCGTCCGCAGTGGACGCGCAGGACGACATGGAGGTCGTCGGTGTAACCAAGACCCGCCCGTCATTCGAGTCCGAGGTCGCAAGGTATAGGGG
>WOYN01000086.1 GCA_011620825.1 Candidatus Methanomethylophilaceae archaeon
GGACTCGAACCCCCGGCCTACGGTTTACGAAACCGCCGCTCTACCGCTGAGCCACAGTGGCGTATGAGGCGCGAACGAGCTACTGCTTTTAAAACTTTACACAGAACTCAGAGCCGATATTTGGGGAACATGTCCCTGAACACCACCGCGTCCGCCGCTATCTTCGGCGACTCGCATATGAAAGTGCAGTCCTTCTTCGAGTCCTCCAGTACATTGGCCAGAAGCTGCATGTCGGGGTCCATGGCCTCCAGAGGCAGATGGTTCTTTTCGCCCTTGTCGCCGTATTCTATGCAACTGATATGGAAATGGGCGACGTCCCCGCAGAGAGGGAAGAACTCGCCGAGCAACCCGCGCATGTCTTCCTCCGTCTTCAGGGAACCCCCGTTCCTGGCGTGGACGTGGGCGACGTCGAGCACGGGGCGTACGCCGTCCACACTCCCCATCACCTCCTCGATCTCCTTAAGCGTGCCGAATTGACCTTTCTTACCCATGGTCTCAACCCCCAGGATCACGTCCTTGATCCCCTCGTTGTCCATATTGTCCTTGCACGTTGCGAGACCTTCGATGACCGAATCTGTCGCCGTCTCGGGATGTCTACCGTAAGATGCGGCATGTATGACGATGATATATGCGCCCATATTATGCGCCACGCGGGCGGTGTCCATGACCCAGCCTACGCTTTTTTCTCTCGTGTCGGAAGTCTCCGAGTTGAAACTGATGTAATATGGGGCATGACAGGACATCCTGATGTCCAGCCGCTCGGCCGCGGAACCTATCTCCCTGGCCTTCTCTTCGGAGACGCGGGCGCCACGTACAAGCTCGACCTCCAGGGCGTCCAGCCCCAGCGACCTGGTATATTCCAATGAACCGATAGGCGTCTTGCCTTCCGAGGGATATCCTGCGGGACCGAACCTCATGCAGGATGCAGCGACTTTGGCATATTTACATTTCCCGTTTAAACATGATTTATCGGATTAAATATATAAATTAACTAAGATAATACAGGCTGGCTATTTTGTTTTTTCATTTTTTGCTATCATACCGTTCCTTAAAGGCTTGAAGTAACTAATTATTAACCGAAAGATATCGGCATCCCATGGACATCTCTATGGACGTCGCTCTGGACCCGACCCTCGGATGCGGCCAGGCCCACCGCTGGCGGAAGGATGGCGATACATGGAGGGGCGTTCTTGGGAACAATGCGGTCGAGCTTGTACAGAAAGATACCGGGTTCGAGTGCAGGGGATGCAGCGAGGAGCGCATAAAGAGATACTTCCGTTCCGAGGACGACCTTTCTGCGATAATGGAGGAGATCTCAGGAAGGGACGCATACATAGCCAGACTTGCGACCGCATGCCCCGGCCTAAGGATACTGAGACAGGACGTCTGGGAGTGCACGGCCACTTATATCCTGGCCACCAACGCGAACGTCAAACGTATCGCAAAGATGGTGGAGTCTGTATGCGATATGTACGGAACGGACCTCGGGGGAGCGAGATCATTTCCTACACCCAAGCAGATACTTGACGGCTGCGGAAGCATCGGTGAATGCCGCCTCGGATATCGTGAGGGCCGTTTCGTGGAATTTGCCGAGAAGGTAGAGGACGGCACCTACGACCTCGGGTCTCTGGAGTGTCTTGATTACGAAGATTGCGTCAGGGAATTGAAGAAGATCAACGGCATCGGACCGAAGGTCGCAGATTGCGTCGCTATCTTCGCTTACGGCCACCTTGAGGCTTTCCCGGTTGATGCCAGGATATCAAGATCGATGAGGGATGTCTACAATATAGAAGGAAGCTACGAAGACGTCTCATCGGCTGGTAGGCGTATCTTCGGGAGATATGCCGGTTATGCACAGGAGCTTCTGTATCACTCTTTTAGCATCAGTCTCTGAATTTCGGCGTCGGCCATTGCGCACATGGGGGGCGTGTATCCCGTATACTGCTCATAGATCTCGGCCAGCATTCCGCAGTTCTTGACCACGTTGCAGAGCCTGCACATCTCCGTCACAAAATCGCTGCCTTCGGCCGCCAGGTAGCCGGCAGATTTTTTTATCTCTTCACAGAACAGCTCGTAATTCCGGCTGTTCTGGATCGTCTCATTCTCTCCCCGCTTCTTCTTGAGATACTGTGATATTGCCGCATCGGTAACCTCGAACTTCCTGGCGACCTGCGCCTGCGACATACCATGCTTGAAGACCAGCTCTCTCGCGACCTCCCTGCGTATTGTGGGCAGCACATACCAAACAACGATCTCACAAGGAATCTTCATAACTTAACAATAGTTCAAACTCTATAAATCACTTGCGAGTGACCGCGCCCGGATTCGATCTGAGGTAAAATTCTACGGCGTCCCAATCGTCTTCCTGTTCGACCGACTTGCCGTCCTCCATGGACGCCCCCAGGGACCTTGCCGTGTCGCTCAGGAACCTGTACGCACGGTCGGATCCTTTGAAATTCTCGACCTTGGAACCAGCGTATGAAAGCTTCCCGTCAAATGACCCAGATATCTTTGTTCCTTCAAATACGACCGCACGGGACTGCCCTATCTCCTTTTTTATATATTGCCTTATGTAAAAATGCAGATTATCCTGAGTGTTCAGCGCGAAAAACTCCCTGTGTATCTTCTGCCTCTTTCCGACATCGGAAGAAAGGATCCACATGAGGGTTGGATCGTCCTTGATGAAGAACCCCTTCTTGAGCAGCCCCTCCCTCTCGAGCGCGGCCAACACAGACCGTACCTCCGACATCCGGGCGGATGTGAAGCGCGATAGGTTCTCGGCAGAGAATATCCCGAAATCTAAAAAATGACGCCTGACTATTTCTTTGACCGCATCTTCCCGCGATGTTTTCGGCATCGGAATGACGCTGTAATACGAATCGGAGTCCTGATAGACCACGGAAAGCTTGGACAGCGCGCCGAGAGCATCGATGGTTCGGGGCTCGGACAGCGGGGACCCCGATATGAGCTCTTTCCTCGATATCGGCGAATGGTTGGATATCATCGACAGTATCATCTTCTCGTCGCCTTCGATCTCTTCGGACTTCGCCGCCCTGTAAAGCTGTGCCGATTCCTTTGTCGTATAGCCCATGAACGCAGGGTAGAGAGCGGTCTTCACAAGATATCCGCGTTCCAACTGCTTTTTAACGGTGGTCTTGTCGAGCACCCTGGTGTATATCTCCTGGTCCCCTCGGATGTATCCGCGGGAACCGACGGCGTTCATCACCGTAGGATATCTGTCGTTCCCTCCCACGCGCTGCTTCTCGAAAACGTAGCTCAGGAACTCGTCATCGGTCATGGAATACTCGACGAAATTACCCTTAGCGTAGAAGCCGTTGACCATCAGATAGCCTGCTTCCTCCATCATCTTCTTCACATCCGGACCAAGGAGGGAGACATCCTTGCCCATCACCTCCCTGATGCGGACGATGTCCGTGTTCTTCATTTTGAAGAACAGCATCATGTCGTCTATCGATGCGAGCGCGGCGGGAATCAGTTCCGCCGAGTCCAGGTCGAAGGACCTTATCTCTACGCATCCGGACATCTCCCACATCTCGACGGCCCCTACCACGGACGAGCCTCTCACAAGCGGATATACCCAGCTATCGCCGTAACGCGCCGAAAGCTCGGCCCATTTGGAAAAAACGTCCGGATCGAACGGAGTGCATAGGCGGATTTTAGCCTCGTGTCCACGTATTCTCCCGAGAGCTTCTATCTCGTCATCGAAAACGAACATCTGGGTCTGTGAGTCCCCGACTATTATCTGCGAAGCCCCTATTTCGTCCATCAGCCTTTTTGCGTCTTCCGGCGCTATTCCCAGAGTATACCTGAGTCCTTGGGCGGGCAACGGCCCGTACGCCCGTACGGTCTGTTTTGCGAGCTCTGTGAGCGGGTCCCCTTCCGCCGTTCCCGGGCGGTAGACCGTATATGTGTTCTCAGACCCCCGGTCCTCTCTTTCCCCAAACGCCCTGACTATCCTCAACGAGCGGTCCAGACGGTAGACCGCCTCTTTCAGAGCGTCCTTGTCCATCTTCATAGCGCCGACCAGCTGGCGCAACGTGGCGGTGCCCATGCCGTCGATCATGTTGAGGACCTTTTCATCTCCCGGCTCCGTCTCGTCCGACCTCAGCGCCGCGAACCGGTCCGCGTCTTCAGAAAGTACATACCTCACGCGTCCGCGCATGAACCTCCCCAGGAGTATCCTCCCGGATTTCCTCATCTCCTGCCACTCTTCGAGCTTGAAGTCCTTGACATGGCTGAATACGTCGATCTCGCTTCCTGCCGAACCGTAGAATTTGAAATAATCGATTATGCTGGCGAATTCACGTCCTTTCGATGCCCTGTATTCCTCCACCGCCTCAAAACTGTAAACGTTCTCCTTTCCTGCGCGAAGCCTCATCCTGTCGATCTTCAGCATATACTGGTCGCCCTCGGATATCAGGAATCTGCCCTTGGCCACGTCCCCGCTGCTCAGAAGCGACTCCAACGAGGCGTGTGCATCTTCATCCGTCAGGGATAAAGCGAACGCCACCTCGGCGGATGTGGCCGGCGCGAAACATTCCAGATGCCTCAGGATTATACGGTCTACGGCCGAGTTCCTGTCCGTCGGGGGATTGTCCGCCTTGGAATACAGCCACTTCCCATTGCCGGTGATGGCCGTCCTGGCAACCTTGTACATGGCCTCCAGCTTTCTTATGGAACGGTAGACGATATCCTCGCTGATCTCCAGGGATTCGGAGATCTGGTTGATCGGCGTGTCCATGGTTACCTCGTCGAAGACCTTGATGTCTGTGTCCGTCATCTCGCGCTCCTTTGCGGTGGCGGCCGCGTAGTACCGGACCTCTTCTGCGGCCATGACATAGGGATCGTCCATGAACACAGAACCGATCTTGCCTTCGAAAAGCAGCTCCCTTATCCACTTGTCCAATGTCTTTTTGTCCTCGTCGGAATACGCATAGATGTTCCTTCCGCGCTCGCGGAGCGCCTGGAGGGGGCCTGTCCGCATCAGCATCGGAACGATATCGTCCTTGGTCTGTACGCGTCCGATCTTCTCTCTGAAGTACGGTATGATGTGGTCTTCATCAAATTCGAACTCTTTTACGGCGTCCCCGAGCGCGCGATAGAGGACCTTGCGGTGCAGCTCCCTCAGGAGCGCGGACCTGTCCTCCATGAGCACGATGTCCGAGAAGCTCGAGATTATCGCGCTGTGCGCGAAGGGCGACGGCGTTCCTGTGAACAACACCGTCTCGACCTTCATGCTGCCGTCCTCTATCAGCTTCAGGACGTGTTCCGCATTGCGGACGTCCATATCATCCTCCATGATCTCCCTATAGGTTTCTTCGATGACCGGCATGTTCTCCATGTTCCCTAGCTCTTCGAGGAGATAGGAGGAACGGATCTGCTGCCTGTTCACCGATATCGAACGCCCCATGTAGTTCCTCAGAATCATGAAGCTGCGGGACGCGGTGTGCCTGAACCTCAGTTTGAATATCTCGGAGTCCTTGATCGCTTTGCGCAATACCTGCTCCAGGTCCCTGGCCTTAAGCATGCCCGGGATCTTGGCTATGTCCACCTTACGCGATGTGCCGATCATGAAATTATCGTCGGAAACCGTGACCGAAACGTTCGTCCCCAAGATGTTCGTCAGGCGATAGGCGTAGCCGCGGGAAAGAGCGTCGTTCACCCTTCTTCCGAACGGGAAATGGAACACGAGCCTCTGGTTACCCGACGGGTCTATGTACTCTTCGATCGCCAGTTTTTCCGAGTCGGGTATGAAGCCCGCAACGGCCTTCTGCTCCCTGAAGTACGAAAGTATGCTCCTGGCCGACCCTTCGTCTATGTCAAGGTCCTCCGACATGCTGCTTATGAGCGAGCCCGTGTCGGAATCCAGACGCTCCGACATCTCCTTCCTGAACTCGGCGATGTCCATTGAAAGATCGAAACTTCTGGGAAGCATCTCTCCTGCCCATGAAGGGACGGTGGGCTTTCTGCCCGTAGCCTCTTTCACAAAGGCCGTCATCCCTTTGGACCTTACGAACTCGAAGGAACGACCTCCCAGAACGAAGATGTCCCTGGGAGACAGCCTTTCGACGAACTTTTCTGAAAGTTCGCCTGCCACGGACCCGTGGCCTGTTATGACCTTGTAGTTCGCCTCTTCCGGGATTGTTCCCAGATTGAGGTAGTAGATCATTCTGGCGCCCTTCTTCCTTCCGAACTGGTTCTCGTCCTCGTCATACCATATCTTGGAATAGACGCCTTCGAAGTCGTCGCGGCTTCCAAGATATCTCAGGTCGCTGAGGAACTCCTCCTTGGTCAGGTTCCTGTAGCAATACGAGCCTTTCACCAAACGGAATGCCGCGTCCACGTCCCATCTGTTGTCCAGGCTCATACCTATGATGGCCTGGGCCAGAACATCCAGGCAGTTCTCCGGTATGCCTACTCTGTCGATATCGCCGCGGTGGGCGGCGCGGCACATGACAGCGCATTCCACCAGGTCGTCGGAATCGAATACCAGAAGTCGTCCCTTGGCCACCCGTCCGAAGCTGTGACCGCTGCGACCGATCCTCTGCAATCCCTTGGCCACAGACTTGGGAGAGCCGATCTGGCATACCAGGTCCACCGAACCGATGTCGATTCCCAGTTCCAGCGACGTGGACGAGACGACGCATTTGATCTCTCCCCTTTTGAGCCTCTCCTCCACGTCCAGCCTCATCTCCCTCCCTAGAGAGCTGTGGTGGACCTCTATATTCTCGAGCCCGCGCTCTTTGAGCTTGTAGACGACGCTTTCGGCCCCGGAACGGGTGTTTGTAAAGACCAGAGTCGTCTCGTGGGTGTCGATGAGCTCCTTGAGCTGGTCATACATCATGGAGTTGACCATCTCCGAGGAGAGTTCGGTCATATCGGCAGCGGGACATATCACCCGGAGGTCCAGTTGCTTCTTCGAATCGGATTCGACTATCGTAACGTCCCTTATCGATCCGTCAGGGTTGTTTCCTACAAGATATCCCGCGATGGCCTCCATGGGGGCAAGGGTAGCGGAGAGCCCGATGCGCGAGAAGTCGGTCTCGCACCAGTTCCTCAGCCGTTCAAGCGTCAGAGAAAGGAACGCCCCCCTCTTCGAGTCGCATATGTCGTGGATCTCGTCCAATATGACCCATTCGACCTTCTTCAGGCTCTCTCTGAACTTTGGCGCGGATATTACGAGGGCCAGCGATTCAGGTGTTGTGATGAGTATATGCGGAGGGTGGCGGGCCATCTTCTGCCTCTCGTTCTGGGGTGTGTCGCCCGAACGCACGGCGACCTTTATCCCGGGAGGTTCGAACCCGTGGTCGATGGCGACCTGGGCCATCTGGTTGAGCGGCTCGTTCAGGTTTCGGTTCACGTCGTTGGCCAGCGCTTTCAGCGGCGAGATGTAGATGCAGTAGATCCTTTCTTCCAGAGTGCCCGCCCTGGCATATTTCGTCAGTTCGTTTATGATGCTGGTGAAGGCCGTCAGGGTCTTGCCGGAGCCGGTCGGGGATGACACCAGCACGTTCTTCTTCTGATGGATGAGGGGTATGGCTTTCGCCTGCGGTTCGGTGAGATCGCCGAACCGCTCTTCGAACCATGTGGAGATCAGCGGCTCCATGACGCCCATGACCTCTTCCTTAGTGTACACTTTATCTGATCTTTCTATCATCGCGATGCCTAATCCCTTGCCCTTAGTGTTACGCCGTATTTATCTTTCTTCTTTTTAACCCAAAAAAGGATTATATCTGCGCACACACTGTTCATGCCATGAGAAGTCGGATCGCAGCTTTGCTCCTGGTCGCGGTTATGGTCCTGCCGATGGCGGGGTTGCTGCTGAGCGCAGACGAAGCTTATGCGGCCGGCGACGTCACCTTCACGGGTATAGCCCAGGACAGCGACGGAAACCCGCTGGGAGACGTCGAAGTCCGCTTGGACTGGACGGTTAGCGATACCGACTTCGCTGTTTCGGGGACCGCCCATTCGAATGTGGACGACGGCAGTTTTTCAATTGCACTCCCTGGAACTTACGATGATTCCCTGACCAACACCGTGACGATATCTTACAGAAACGAACTCCATATCATGATATGCGATGATATAATCCTCGAGGATTATATGATATCTGGCACCACGTTCGATCTGGGCGGGGTCAAGGCCCTGTACGTATTCACCATAGGCAAAAATATGACGGTCATGGGCACCGTGAAATACGGATCGGAACTCATAAGCGGGGCTACCGTATCTCTCTTGAAAAGCAACGGAGCGGTAGCTGGCACCGACACGACCGGGGCCGACGGAAAATACGAGATAAAATGCGAACCGGGAACATACACGATCACGGTCAAGCGCGGCGGATTTGAAGATCAGACCATCGACGGCGTAGTCGTCGGAGAAGATAGCAGCTCGATAACCAAGGATATCAGCCTGGTCCTGGCTCCGGAGCAGACCTACTGGGGCCTGGACCTCCCGCATCTTTTCGCCGTGGTGGGCCTGATCATGGCCGGAATTCTGCTCATGATCGTGATGGCCTACATAGTATACACGAGGGGACATCGCGGAAAGCTCAAGATAACGGACGATGAGGATTGATCAGCGCTTCAGCTTCCTGCGGACGTCTTCGTAAAGGTCGCCGCCGCCCGCATCCATGGCGACGATGAGAGGCCCGAGCCTTTCCGCATTGAATTTCCACATCGCCTCGGCCATTCCGAGGTCGTTCCATTCGGAACCCGTGCTCTCCCCCAGCCCCTCCGCAAGAGAGACCGCGGTCCCCCCTACGGCCGCCAGGTACACGCAGCCATATTTTTCCATCGCTTCAGCGACCTTCTTTGACATGCCGCCTTTGCCTATGATCGCTCTTATCCCGAACCTTTCTATCATCTCCGGCTCCAGGTCGTTCATCCGGGCGCTTGTTGTGGGGCCTGCCGCCACAGGCAGCCATTTTTCCCCGCGTTGGACCATGATGGGACCGCAGTGGTACAGTACCGAATTGAATATCTCGTCCGGAACGTCCTCGCCGGCCCGGACCTTTTCCAGCGCCCTTTTGTGCATTTCGTCCCTGCCGGTGATGATCGGGCCTTTGATATACACCGTCTCGCCGAGATTAAGCGACCTGACGGTCTTCTCGTCCAAAGGAGAGTTGAGGATCAACGGAACGCCCCCTGCGTGTATTCCACCTTTTCGGATGTGATCCTTGCGGTAGCCCTGCGGTTCGCCCAGCACCCTATGCTCACGGCCACAGGAAGGCTGGCAGTGTGGCACGCCGCCTTCTTGACCCTTACGCCCAGTACCGTCGTCCTGCCTCCGAGGCCCATAGGGCCCAGTCCGCTTTCGTTGAGTTTCACGAAAACGTCTTCTTCTATTTCTCTGAGCACCGGATCGGGGTTGTCCCCGCCCACCGGGATCAGAAGGGCCTCTTTCGCCATGGAGATACATTTTTCGGATGTTCCGCCGATTCCGACGCCGACTATGCCTGGAGGGCATGGGCGCCCGCCCGCTTCCAGAACCGCGTCTGTAATCGCCTTCTTGACTCCTTCTACACCGTCCGAGGGGTTCAGCATCACCAGCCGCGTCATGTTCTCGGAGCCTGCGCCCTTCGGCATGACCGTGATCTCGACAAACTCGTCGTCCGTGGGGGAGAAGTGGACGACTGGCATGCCCTCGCCGAGATTGTTCCCGTAGTTTTCGCGTGTAAGCGGGTCCACCGTGTTGGGTCTGAGCGGTATCTCCTTGGTCGCCCTCGCAAGTCCCCTCTCTATTTCGCCGATGATCGAAGAATCGAACCTTCCTTTAACGTAAAAAACAGGTATTCCGGTGTCCTGGCACATCGGGCGCGAGAGGAACTCCGCCTTGCGGACATTGTCCATTATCGCACCCAGCTGGGAATATGCGGTCTGGTCGGATTCCCATCCCGCGGCGGCCTCCAGCGCCCATCCCACGTCGGACGGCAGTTTCGTATTGGAGGCCTTCAGGAGATTGAACACGACGTCTTCCAGGGGCTCAGGCAGTTTTATCATGCTGTCTCATGGCGGAAGTACTGAAAAACCTTTACGGAACATAGTACATGGAACCGTCGATATCGACGACCTTGACCGTCTCGCCTATGATCGCTCCCTCCGGAACCCTGAGATCGACGGCGGAGTAGTTCGAAGGGTGCAGTACCTGTATCTCCGGCGGACCGCCGCTGATGACCGTAGCGTTCCCCAGCTCGGACTTTTTGCGATATACTTTCAGAGCGGACATGTCCGACCTGCGGACCGTGATCTCTTTGAAATCCTTGATGGATATTATCCTGCCGCCGGTGCCGAAGACCCGGACGAGCTTGTAGTGCTTATTGTTCCAGAGCACCACGTCTCCCGCTTTGAACTCGGGAAGACGTACAAGATATGTTATGCGGTACATGTCCTGGCCATCGGGCGTGCGGCCTACGAGCTTTGCCGACTCCTTGTTTTCGCCGCTGTACTTGTCGGAGACGATCTTTGCTATCGTGCGGCCGAGGGCTATCGACGAAATATAGAAATCTACGCCCCCGTGCATCTTCTCGACTTTCGATATGAAATATTGGCGGTTGATCCTGGACTGCTGGTCCACATAGCTCATGACCATGTTGACCACCTGTTCCATCGTATCTTCGTCCAACGCCCTTTCCTCGGAACGGACCTGCAGTATCGATTCATAATAACTGCCTTGGATCCTCGAACACCTCTTGCATACGGTGTTCTTTACCCTGACTATGGTGGACGCCTCGGATTCGACCTCTGCACCCTCGATGGACACTTCGGATATGACGGTGGCCAGAAAGGTGCGGGGATCCTGCTCTTCCGAAAAGGATTCCAGGCACTTTATGCGGTTGCCGTTCAGTACGGTGACGTTTTCGAACGCGAAATCCTCCACCGCATTCTTTTTGCTGGACGGGACCCATTTCCCGCCCAGATAGTACTCTCCGCAAACAGCGCAGACCTCCAGGTCCACGTGGTGAGGCAGAGATGTGAACTGCCTGCCGTCGAGATAACATTCTGTACACAGACCGTCGAGCGTTTTTTCGACATCCTTGCCGCATTTGACGCAGAATCTCATATGATCACCACCTGTGCGTGTTTGACCCCGGCCACTACTATAACATTCTCGGATGCGACGTATCCTTTCTCGATGGCTACCGCGATCGCCCTTTCCCCGAAGAGATTCATCATGGTGACCGAGCCCATGCGTTCTGCCAGCGTCTCCTCTGTGATCTCATCTCCGCCGTAGAACGCCTCTGTTATCGTTACCCTGGCCATCCCGTTCTGGAATGTCTTTCCGAGAAGTTCCCCGTCACACGCGGCCAGCAGGCGCTCATCGCCATGCCTGTGTATTCTGGCTCTTATCATTTTCAGGCCCTCTTGTAAACTCCGGCCGACGGCGAATAAAAGTCCCCGGCCTCGTGTATCTTCCTGGTCACTTTGCGTACCTCGTCCTCCGGGATCCCCTCGGACATCGCGTGCAATATTATTTCTTCGATCGACATTCCCGTCTCCGCACCGAACTCATTGACTATGTCGCGTATTATCTTGACACTGTCGCGGTCTTTCTTCGAAACGCCGGTCGCAACCCTGTCGATGTCCCACTGACCGCCCTCGGGTGCGGCTATTTTGCCCAGATAGAATTCGACCATATCCACCGCGCGGTTGGCGTCGGCGTCGGTGACGATGTAACTCAACCTCATCCTTGCAGATGCCTCGGACAGGCGCACGTATGCTTCAAGCTGCCTTGCCGTGATGGGGACGGATTTGTTCTCCCCCTCGCCCATCTTCCTGATATTAAGATAGCTGGCACTTATTATGCTCGCCGCCTCGTCGGTCATGACCGGCGTTATCCTCTTGGAGTATGCCACATACTTCCTGAGAGTGTCCATATCATAATACGGACGTATATCTTCTGTTTCCGCCAAAATCCTGTCGGCATCCACGCCCTTGAGCGTCGTGCCCTCCTTCATCATGCGGACCTGCCCGCGGCGGTGGGCCTTGAGGATGTGCTCGGTGATGTCCTTGTCCTTCTTCTTGTCCGGCTTATCGGTAAGTACGAAGATCATGTCGAAACGGGACATCAGCGCTGGTGGCAGTTCGATCTGGTTCGTTATTGTGTCAGTGTCCTCGAACCTTCCGTATTTCGGGTTGGCCGCGGCCAGCATCGAACACCTGCATTGCAGCGTCGCTGTTATACCGGCCTTTGCTACAGATATCTTCTGCGATTCCATGGCCTCGTGAAGCGACGAACGGTCCTGGGTCGTCATCTTGTCAAGCTCATCGATGCATGCCAGCCCCTTGTCCGCAAGGACTAGCGCTCCCGCCTCGAGGGTCCATCGTCCGTCTCCGAAATCGTCTTTTACGGCCGCGGCCGTCAGGCCTGCCGCACTGGCCGACTTTCCCGATGCGTATATCCCCCTTGGTGCCAGGTTGCTCATGTATCTCAGCAGCTGGGACTTTGCCACACCGGGATCTCCGATCAGCAGGACGTGCATGTCTCCTCTTATGGACGTCCCATCGTCCATGTCTTTATGGCATCCGCCGAAAAGTTGCAGTGCCAGTGCCTCTTTTATTTCATCGAGGCCGTAGATGGTCGGCGAGATGGATGCGACTATTTTCTGGAAAAGCTCGGGGTCCTCCGACATCTCTATGATTTTCTTCTCGTCGGCATCGGTTATCTGTATCTCGTCGTATTCGTGCTGCTCGAACTCGATTGAAAGGATGTCCATGTAAATATCGAAAACCGTGGATTTGTCACGTTCCGGCTTCTCCACCGAGCGGATGATGCCGTTTATCGTCACACGGTTTCCGGCTGTCACCGCTCCGGATATGTCGTCCTCGAGAAACCCTGCCAGCCTCTCTGGCTGTGCGCCCCCCCTCAATCCCTCGGGACTCTCCTGGATCTCGATCTTCTGAGTATCCATGTACTTTGATTCCTTATCGTTGAGTATGAAACGCGTTGACTGCTTGTTGCAGCTCCCGTCCGGATTTGTGCACATCATAGGCTCGTTCAGGAGCATGCCCTTCTGCGGCACCCACTGCTCGGCCGCGCACCTGGCGCATGTGAAAAGCGCATGCGTCATCCTAGGTCTTACTGTCGTAACTTTCCTGACAAGCCCTTCGACGGCAACGAGTTTGCCGAGGTTCTTCGCTCTGAGATGACGGATGTCCACCGTCGCATCCCTGGGCAGACCGATGATCCTTAGGTTTATCTGGTCCTTGCTGTCCCAGGAAGGCGGCATGAGCGAGCGGATGGAGTCGCGTCCGATCCTGAGGCACCGGTCCGGATTATCGAGTACGAACATCGCAAAATCCGTATCGTATGTGTCGATGTCCGAGTAACGGACCTCGAGGCTCCTCATATCTGGATACGCGGCCGCAATACCCGCTATGGCAATGCGATACTGTTCGAAGGTGCCCAGAATCTCATCCCAGGCCGTCTGGATGTCTCCGTCCTGATAGTTAACCATCGAGTACGCCTCCATTGAGCCGGGAGCGGCACTCCTCGTCCGCCCACCATATCCATCCGCCCTGCTCCGGAGAAACCTTGCCCTTCAGCAGGCCCTGCTTTCTGAGCTTGGTAAATGTCTTTGCCAGGTCGTCCGGGCATTTATCGTCGAAAAAACCTTCGAGCCGCCTGTTGGCCTCCGGAGTTGTGACCGTGTCGTTTCCCAGGGCGATCCAAATCTGCAACACGAGTTCTTTCTTCACTTTCTCTTGATAGCCTAATTCATACTAAATAAGTTGTGAACCGCCCTGCCCGACCGCAAAAAATGTCGGAACAGACTCTGTTCAGGCAGATACGAGTTTCTTCAGTTTCCGCGGTTCGTCCATGTTTTCCTTCACCCAGTCGCGTATCCTGTGGGCCATTTTGAGATAGTCCTCGGCAAGTTCCTTGTCGTCTGTTGCGGTGAAGTCTTCGGTCGATCCCATATCGGCCAAAATCTGCTTTCCCTTCCAGACGGTCTTCTGTGCGTATTCCTCGAAGACCCCCGTCTGTGTGTATATAACAAAATCGTAGCCGTGGTCGGCCGGAAGGTATTCGCTGTCGAATCCTTTGGACCTCTGGTGCCTGATATCCTCTGACTCTGTGTACATGGTGATGATCATGTCGCAGTCCATCACGTCCGGCTCGGGGCCCGCGCTGAACGCCTGATATATGCCGGGATATTGTTTATTGGTATAGTACTCGGCGAGCTGGGACTGCAGATCGTTCTTCCGGTCCACGAAAAGGACCGAAACCTTGTTCCTGTCCCTCTCCGGCCTGCCCTCTTTGGCCATCTTTCTCTCTGACATGCGATCGGGGTTATTACTTTCGGGACATATACCTTTTGGGAAGTATGTTTAAACCCTCTGGGGGATAGAGGGTCGCCACCGTGATGAACGTTTTCGAGCTGTTTTTGATGATAGACGGGCGAGCTGAGTGGCACTTTCTCAATAAGTGTAAATAAGTCCCTGCAGATTGGAAGTATATGTGTGCAGTACTCCAGGTCGCGCTCGACATCATGCAGGTCGGACGCAGCGTCCCCATTGCCAAAGAGGCGATCGAGGGAGGCGCCGATTGGATAGAAGCGGGAACGCCGCTGATAAAAAGCGGGGGAGCGGAAGCGATACGCATGCTCAGAAGAGAGTTCCCCGACAGGAAGATAGTCGCCGACACTAAAACGATGGACGTGGGCGCATTCGAGGTGGAGATCGCAGCCAAGGCCGGTGCAGATATAATAACGGTGCTGGGTCTTGCAGACGACTCGACCATTTCCGAGGCCGTTTCTGCCGGAAGGAAGTACGGCGCAGAGATAATGGTCGACATGATCAACGTCGTCGACAAAGTAAAAAGGTCCAAAGAGGTCGGCAAGCTGGGCGTCGCATACATCTGCCTCCACATGGGCATAGACACCCAGATGAAAGGGGAGGCTCCGCCCAAGGACCTCCTCCGGGAGATAGTCGACGCGACCGCGATTCCCATCGCCGTCGCCGGCGGGATAACCGCCGAGAACGCAGGGGAATATGTGGAGGCGGGCGCCTCCATAATCATTGTGGGCGGAGGTATCCTGAAGGCCGCCGACATCCGTGCCGCCGCGGCGGCCATCAAGTCTTCGATGGAAGGCTCCAAAGTGAATACCCAGCTTGCAAAAAAATACACAGAGGACAGCCTGTTCGAGGCGTTCTCGAGGGTTTCCACATGCAATATTTCTGATGCCTACCATAAAAAAGGCGTGATACTGGGGCTTACGCCCTATATAAAAGACGGGAGCCGCATGGTCGGCCGCGCACTTACGGTTCAGACGACGAACGGTGACTGGGCGAAGCCCGTCGAAGCTATCGACAGGGCAAAGCCGGGCGATGTCATTGTCATAGACGTGGGCGGGGGCTGGATGGCCGTATGGGGCGAGCTTGCCGCCACATCTGCGATGGTGGCCGGATGCGCGGGCGTGGTGATAGACGGTAGCATACGGGACATCGACGATATCCGTAAAATGGAGTTCCCGGCATTTGCCAGGATGGCCGTTCCGTGCGCCGGGGAGCCAAAAGGGTACGGAGGGATCGGCATCGAGATAACCGTCGGAGGGCAGAGGGTCCGCACAGGAGACTGGATCATAGGGGACGAGAGCGGACTGATCGTCGTCCCCAAGGAAGAGGCCGTCGAGGTGGCCAACCGCGCGCTGGACGTGCACGAGCACGAAGACCGCACCCGTGAGGAGATCAGAAGAGGCTCGACCCTCTCCAAAGTGAACGAGATCTCCAAATGGGAGCCCGTAAGATAATTTACCTCTGGAAGAACAGATCGGATGTACCGTCTGCGCTGTTGTCATAGACCGACGGGCGACCGCGGTTACCGTACTTCTGGGCCAGCTTCATCA
>WOYN01000158.1 GCA_011620825.1 Candidatus Methanomethylophilaceae archaeon
CGCCATGCCCGTAATGGAAGGCAAGGCTATGCTGTTCAAGTACCTGGGAGGCGTGGACTGCGTGCCCATCTGTCTGGACACCAAGGACCCCGAAAAGATCATCGAGACCGTGCGTCTCATAGCGCCTTCGTTCGGAGGCATCAACCTCGAAGACATATCCAACCCCAAGTGCTTCGACATACTGGATGCGCTGAGGGACGACTGCAAGATCCCCGTATGGCACGACGACCAGCAGGGGACCGCGACCGTAGAGGTCGCCGGAGCGATAAACGCCCTCAAGCTCGTCGGCAAGAAGCTGGAGACCGCCAGCTTCACGATCGTGGGGGCGGGAGCGGCGTCCATTGCGATATCCAGGCTTCTGCTGAACGTCGGCGTCGACCCGAAGAACATGTGCGTGTGCGATTCGACCGGGATATTGAACAGCCAGAGGACCGAGCTCAAGGGAACTTTCAAGCAGAAGTGGGAGCTTTGCGAGAAGACCGACGGCGCCGGCAAGACCGGCGGAATGAAGGAGGCGATCAAGGACGCCGACATAATCATCGCGGCATCCAAGCCCGGGCCCGGGACGATCCCTCCGGAATACCTGGACGGGATGGCGGACGACGCGATAGTCTTCGCGACCGCCAACCCGACCCCGGAGATCTGGCCCTGGGAGGCGAAGGAGCACGGAGTGAAGGTCTTCGCGACCGGACGTTCCGACTTCCCCAACCAGGTGAACAACTCCATGGGATTCCCCGCGATATTCCGCGGAGTCCTCGACGTGAGAGCCAAGACCATAACGGACACGATGTGCCTGGCGGCGGCCGAGGAACTTGCCAAGTTCGCGGAGAACTCCAAGGAGGGACTGACGGCGGAGCACATCATACCGAGCATGGCGGATTCGGAGGTGTTCCCGCTCGAGGCCGTAGCGGTGGGGATGCAGGCCCAGAAGGAGGGCCTGGCAAGGCTCAAGCTGAGCAGGCAGGAGCTTCAGGAGAGGGCCGAGTTCATGATCAACAGGTCCAGGGACCTGACGGCGAAGATGATGAAGGACGGATTCATCAAGGACCCGTCCGGGGTCGTGGATTAAATCTCTCAAGGGGCCGGAAGGCCCCTTCTCCTTTCAAGGCGGATCTCCAGCGTTTGACGGTATCACCGCGCCCTCTCGATGTAAACGGTTATACGTCCCGATGCGGTATCCGGACTCCGATTTTCAATGAAAGGCATCATTCTCGCCGCGGGCGCCGGGACCAGGCTGTATCCCGCTTCCGTTCCGATCTCCAAGGTCCTGCTCCCGGTATACGACAAGCCGATGATCTACTATCCCCTGTCGAACCTCATGATGGGAGGGATACGCGACATACTCGTGATAACGAACGAGGAGGACGGCCCGAGATTCAGGAAACTGCTGGGCGACGGCTCGCAGTTCGGCGTCCGCATCGATTATCTGATACAGTACGTGCAGAGGGGGATCTCGGACGCGTTCGTCATCGCCGAGGAATGGATAGACGGGGACGACGTTGTTCTGATATTGGGGGACAACATATTCTGCGGCCCTGACATGCAGGACCTCATAGTATCGGCGATAAAGGAGAACGAAGGCGCCACGGTGTTCGGCCACCGCGTGAACGATCCGGAGAGGTTCGGGGTGGTGGAGTTCGACGGCGATATGAACGCGATATCGATAGAGGAGAAGCCCGAGAGGCCGAAGTCGGACTATGCCGTGGTCGGACTGTATTTCTACGACGGCAGGGCATGCGAGCTGGCCAAGACGCTGGTGCCCTCGGACAGAGGGGAACTTGAGATAACAGACCTCAATATCAAATACATGGAAGAAGGCAGGCTGAAGGTCAAGCTGCTCGGAGACGACGTCAGATGGCTTGACGCAGGGACGTTCGATTCGCTGCTGGAAGCGGGGAATTTCATCAAGGACGTTCAGACCAAGATTGCAAAGAACGTCGGATGTCCCGAAGAGATAGCCTTGAAAAACGGGTTCGTCACGAAAGAAGAAGTCATCGAACGGATCAGCAAGTTCAAGGACAACAGCTATCAGATCTATGTGAAGGGGATTTGCGGAATCAAACAATAAATTAAAAAAACATAATCATGATAATTGCATCTCCTATACTTGGAAGTGATGACAGCACATAATTTCGTTCTGTTACTCAGGAGAGCCTTGCTTTTGGCATTTCTTTACATATAAGATAATTAAATCGACACAACAATTTCTTGTTTGATTCAGATGAATTTTGATTTGAAACCTGAGCTCGACACTTGATTCTGTATTCGGAAGAATTTGACACTTGAGCTTACGCTGATCGCTCGACATTTTCCACCATGTTTTTTCTATCGTCAGAGGTCTTTCCGAGGGGCTTTCAGCCCCCTGAAACACACGAAACGACCCCCGCATCCCTGAGAATACATGAATTGAGGGGTTCGAAGTTCACGTTATAAAGAACAACAATATAATTTGTATTCTTTTGTAGATTTATAGAGAGTTGTCGCAATATTTATTGTACAACACAATGCTTACGATTTATGGATGCTATTTGTAAAGCCGAAAAAGCGGACGAGGAAATGATTAGGACCGACCCACATATGAGAAATATCGTTCGGTAATCGAGCAAAACCAAATAAAAAGACTATATAGATATAGGGAATTTAAAAGAGGTTTAGAAGAATTTACAAAAAACTATTACTATAGGGTAACTCCAACATCGTTTAACGATCCCTTCGATTGTAGACTACGA
Source organism: Candidatus Methanomethylophilaceae archaeon (assembly GCA_011620825.1). Classification (GTDB taxonomy): domain Archaea; phylum Thermoplasmatota; class Thermoplasmata; order Methanomassiliicoccales; family Methanomethylophilaceae; genus VadinCA11. Next base: position 2,730 of record WOYN01000158.1, read on the forward strand.
TTACTGGATGATACTGAAATTAAATCATCTGGCATTACTAATGAAAGCTTAATATGAGATATAGAAAAAATACGAAAAAACATTAAACCGAAATCCCCGGAATTGAGCTACATGCCTTATGAATTCTGAGGGGCAAGCTCGAGGTGCTCAGGGTCTTCGACCCCGAACGCCTCGAAGATCTCCCTCACGCGCTTGGTCTTCTCGGAACGCACGTTCACGCCGCGGTCCTTGACGATCTCGTACGTCGCGGCCGACATCAGCGCGTTCTCCACGGTCAGATTCTTGACCTTGCTTCTGGAAACGGTGATCTGCATACGAACGCGTATCATCAGCGCCAGGAACTTGATCAGGAGGCGTCCGCGTGCGCGCACCGGATCGCCTGTGCGCCCACGCCTTCCGTCCAGTTCGTTCTTGAAGATGTCGAACGCCATCTCGACGTTGTTCCTCGCGTCGTATGCGGTCATCGCCGTCTCCCAACCAGTCGACGGTGTGAGCATCACGAACATGCCCGCACGGTTCCTGAAGAACGTCATCGCGT
>WOYN01000139.1 GCA_011620825.1 Candidatus Methanomethylophilaceae archaeon
GGAGAGGGTCTTCAGGAAGTCCCACCGCTCTGACCGCGTCTTTTATGTGCCCTTCGCTCACTTTAAGTCCTGCAAGCCTCTCGGTCAATATCACTTCGGGTTTAGTGCCCTGCATTTTAGCTTGTCTGGCTATTTTTCCGAAACCATTCTTTATGATCTCGAGCATCCAGCGGTCGATCTCCTTCTGCAGGAATGTTATGTCTTCTATGGGGTCGTGGGATCCTGGCTCCAAGGGATTTCCTTCTATGTCCGTTGAACCGCTGACATCTATGACGTTTATGAGGGCGTCCGCCTGCCTGAGGTCGTCGAGGAACCTGTTGCCCAGTCCCTTGCCGTTCCATGCGTCGGGCACAAGCCCGGCAACATCCAGAAGTTCTACGGGTATCATCCTGGTACCGTTTATGCAGGTGGAATTATGCGGTGTGCATGTGACGCCGAGCTCCTTGCAGGGGCAGGGCGACCTGACATGTCCCACGCCTTTGTTGGGTTCGATCGTAGTGAATGGGTAGTTGGCTATCTCAACGGGTGCCATGGTGGCCGCGCTGAAGAACGTCGATTTGCCCACATTGGGCTTTCCTACTATTCCGATAAGCATTCAATCGACCCTGTATCGTCAAGCTAACATTTACACTTATGGCGAAGAGCGGAGGGCACCTATGAGATTGGACAGCTCGGCTATCTCTTCTGGTGATAATACTTCAATGCGGTCGTCCAGGTGAGGCAGATCGGCATCTTTCTCTATGATATGGGCGTTTTTCAGAGCAGTCCCGATCTTCTTGCGGCGGTGCGTGAAGCATGTCTCTGTTATTCTGAAATACAGCTTCTCATCATCCACCCGGAAGGGCGCGGGGCGGGGGGTCAGGCTGACTACGGCAGAGTCGACCTTCGGTCGCGGGTTGAAGCGTGAAGCAGGAACAGTTTCAAGCATTTTGCATACCGACCTATAGTACACACCCACCGTCAGTCGAGAATATTGGTCTGTTCCGGGCTTGGCGGTCATCCGTTCGGCGAACTCTTTCTGTACCATGATTACAGCATGTCTGAAGTTCTTTTCCAGAAGTTTGAAGATTATAGGCGTTGATACGCTGTATGGCAGGTTGCTAACGAAAACATCGAACTCGGGCCATTCGATCTTCAGCGCGTCTCCTCGGACCATGGTGATATCATTGCCGAATTTATTGGAAACATAGTCTGCCAGCTTCTCGTCCAGTTCTATGCATGTGACGTGGTCGCTCTCGCGGACAAGACGTTCGGTCAGAGCGCCGAAGCCTGGTCCCACTTCCAGTATCCTATCGCTCTCGGATATGCCCGCGTATGCGATCTGCCTGTCGGCCGTCGCCCCGTCGGTCAAAAAATTCTGACCCCTGCTCTTTTTGGGAACGAGTCCCGTTTCTTCTATGAGGCGGCCTGTTTCGCTCATTTGGAGATGAAGATATAGCGCTTCATGTCGCTGTCTGATATTTCTTGGACTATGCGCGAGGCTATCAGCTTGTCGGGGTTCTTTACGAGGGGGACCCTAGCGGTCAGATCATGAAAATCCTTGAAGTTACCCTTCTCACGTTCTTTGATGATTGCCTCCATGCTCTTCTTTCCGAGTCCCGGGAGCTCCTCGAGGAGGTGCTTGCGCATCGAGATCGGGCCCGCCTCGTTGTAGAAGCGTATGAACCTCTGGGGATATGCGGTCACTATTTCGCTGACGGCATATTCGAGCTCCGACTGGGCGGTGCTTGTGAGATCGTTATAGCCTACACGTTTTTTGATGTGGTCGATCTGCGTGCGGAGGTTTCTGTTTTCTCCGACGTATACGCGGTCGCCCATGGATATCTTTGCATTCGCCTTGGGCGTCAGCTCGAAGAGCTTGAACTCCTCTTCGCCGATCGCGTAGCATATAGGCTCCTTCTTTGAAAAACTGCCACCGGGCATGCCCTGTGGCAAATAATCGATAACGCGTACATACTCTTCCACGGTAGTCCTCTCCTGGGTACCTGCTTACAGATATTTAGCGACTGTCGCCAAAATCTTCTCAATAGCCTCGGGTTCCAAATTGACCCTCTCCTTGGAGAAGATCGCACGAAGATCGACCGGGAATAAAGGCAATATGTCCGCTATCTTAACAGCGGCAAAATCTGTAACAGGCGGGATCGCTCTCAGCTCTGTGATGAGCTTTCTTGAGTCTTCTGCCGAGAGGCGGCTCATCAGCTTGGCATGCTCCATCGATGCATTCTGAAGTGCTAAGAATCCTCTATTCTCCTTCTCAGCAGCCAACAGGCTGTTCACTTCTGCCAGACTAACATACCTTTCAGCCATTTTATCCACCTGTTGTTTTTCGTCCGTTCACTGTACGTTCCTTACGAGGTGCTCGGGCCTTGCAACGACCATCTTGGTCTTGTTGCCGGATTTCACGCTTACCTCGTAGGCGGCTCCCCGGGGGCCAATTATGACTCCGGTGAGACCGTGGAACCTGGAGAACGGCATTCCCTTGTGTACACTGGGATCTATCACTATGTTGACCTTCTCTCCGGACTCGAAAATCTGGAGGCCTTTTGTGATAGGCGAAAGACCGCTTGCTCTGGGTTTCTTCTTGAGCACATTGCGTGTCTTTGTCCTTGTTCCTTTGGATGCCTGCATCTCATTCACACTCTGGTTCTTTGTATTTAATCGCCAACACGTCCAACTCCAGGACGACGCAGGGGACACCGAGGGATTCCGAGAAGTTTGGCGTGCTTCTCCCCCCGTCGCCGGAAACGAACTCTTTTATGTAAGTCCCGGATTCTGTCTCGAGCGTAAGGTCGAAGGTATAATCGTCGACCGGTTCAGCCTCGACCCAGTGAATCCCCCTGTTACGAACGAGGTCGGCACGTCTGTGCTCGACACGGGTTGGAGTCCTCTGGTCGATGCGAACATCCTTGAACGCTAAGGCTACCCCAATTAGTTTCTCTTTATTAACTTTACCCTCGGATCTGACACGTGCGCGATAGATCTTGTCCGGGTCTGCGCCTTTGTACCTCTGTACTGCCTCGCGCTTCACAAAATGTAAATCCCTGAACTGTGCCAGATCTGACCGGTTGGCCTCTTCTGCCAGGCCTTTCAGATCTATTTCCCTGACTTTGGGGCTGCTTATCTCCAATACGAACGGTCTGCCCTCCCCGAGCATGAGGGCGTCTATGTCCTCCCTTCCCATGCCATGGAAAAAATGCTCGTGTCCCCCGCTCATCCTGAGGGCGATATCGCCTATTATCTCCTGTACGGATGTTTGGTACATCTTG
>WOYN01000026.1 GCA_011620825.1 Candidatus Methanomethylophilaceae archaeon
GATTGTGAACTTCATGCTCTAAGTTACTCCAAGACCTTCTGCACATCTCTGTGGAAGTCCTCGAGCGTCGATTCGTGGACGAGCATTATGTCAGCGAGGGCGATGATCTCTGCCTGTCCCCAGGAAATTTCCCGGGTATCGCGGTCGGCGAACTCGACCCATTCCCTCGGGGCATCTTCCCTCCCGCGCCTGACAAGCCTCCCGTACCTCGTGTCCGGGCTCGAGTGTATCGCGATGATGTACACATCCTCGCTCAGGGTCCTGAAGGCATCGACCTCTTCCATGCTCCTGCATCCGTCGACCAGGAAGATATTGCCGGTCATCTTCTCTATGGCCATCTTGGCCCATATGTCCTTGCCCTTCTTTTTCCTGGTTTTATCGGCAAACTCACCGATCGTGAGGCCTTTTTCGGAATGATATTTGGCATACTGCTCGCGTACGATGTCTCCCATCCTCAGGAACGGGATGTCCATGTCACGGGCTACGGTGAGCAGCTCCTCTTTGCCCGATCCGGGCATTCCGGTGACGATGAATATTTTCATAGTAGGTTGTCCGAGATGTTGCACAATGCTCTGTCGCAGTAGGCGCACCTGAGCTTGGTGGGGCGCCTGCTGATGACCGCGAACTCGGTCTCGATGGGCTCGTTCTTATTGGTTATACAGTTAGGGTTGCAGCACTTTGCAAGTCCCGTGACGCGGTCGCCGAGCTTCACTGTGAATTTCTCTGCAACGTAGTAGTCCCTGATTATTGAAATGGTGGCATCCGGCGCGATAAGAGCAATCTTATCCACAGTTTTCTGGTCCAGTTCGCAGTCTTCGATTTTGACGATGTCCTTCCATTCGGCCGACTTCCTGGACGACACGTGTATGCCGACGCTTATAGTTGAATCCACATACTCGTTGACGCCGAGAATCTTCAGCACGTTCAGCGCCTGTCCCGTGGCTATGTGGTCTATCACGGTGCCGTTCCTTATGGGAGCCAGTTTGATTTCTTTTACGGCCTTTACATCCATCAGAGCTCACCTCCCAATATTGCGCAGAGCAGGGCCATCCTTACCGGTACCCCGTTGAATGCCTGCTGGAAGTACTTTGCGTGCTCCGATGTGTCGACCTCGGGCGCGATCTCGTCGATCCTGGGGAGCGGGTGCATAATGATCATGTCTTTCTTGGCCTCTCTGAGCATCGAATTGTTGATACGGTATGTCCCGGCGACTTTCTTGTATTCGGCGGGGTCGGGGAACCTTTCCCTCTGGATTCTTGTTACGTAAAGCACGTCCGCCTTGTCTATGACCTCTTCCAGGCTTGTGGTCTTCACGGGACGGCATCCTTTCTCTCTGATGTGGTTGACTATGTCGTCAGGCATCTGCAGCGTATCGGGGGCTACGAGTGTAAGTTTGGCACCGAACATGGTCAGGGCCTCGGCGAGGGAATGGACGGTCCTTCCGTATTTCAGGTCGCCTACCAGCACTACGTTGAGGCCGTCGAGGGACCCCTTGGCCTGGCGCATCGTGAAAAGATCGAGGAGGGTCTGGGTCGGGTGCGATCCGGCACCGTCGCCTGCATTGATCACAGGGTTGATCGAGAAATTGGCGGCCAGACGCGCGGCGCCCTCATAGGGGTGCCTGAGGGCGATCAGGTCGCAGTACGCGTCGACCATCCTTATGGTGTCCGCGAGAGTCTCCCCCTTGGAGATGGACGTCATTGACATCTCAGACACATCTATGACGTCGCATCCGAGCCTGTACGCGGCGCTCTCGAACGATAGCTTTGTGCGGGTCGAAGGTTCGAAGAACAGGTTGCCCAGTATCTTTCCATGAAGAACCCTGTTGACTTTTTCACCGGTAGCGTACGGCACCATTTTTTCAGATAGGTCGAGGATGAATTCGATCTCCTCTCTTGTCAGGTCCCTTATGGAAACGACGTCCCTGTCATAGAAATCCATAATAGCTAATCCTGCCATAGCGATATAACTCTTCGCTCGCGCGTACCAACATTAATTAACATGGGGACGCTCACCGAGTGCAGATGCTGGACATTATCACTAGGTCCCACAGGGGGAGGGTCTGCGAGTACAAGGACGGAGAATACGTTCTGGTCACGCCTGCGGCCGTAACTCTGGGCAGGTCTGCCGGACCCCATATATCGCTGGAGCCCGAAGGCAGGGTGTTGCATTTCATGGGCACGGACGTGCCGTTGGACGAGGGCATGCTCACAACGGTCTCATCAGGCTGCGGAGGCGTACGCGGGGTCTACGGGAAGGTATGTGTGCTGAGGCTGCCGGTCGACGGCACCGAGGAGATTCCGGAAAACTGCGATATAGTGGCCGTTCCGAACGCGTTCGAGATCAGGCGCGACGCCAGAAAGCTTCTGGACGCTGTCATGAAGGTAAGGGAGCTTGCGGGCTTCGGGCGCCTGGTCTACATGTCCGGTATAGCCGAACCTTCTATTGTATCTCTGCTGAGCTACATGGGCGTCGATATTTTTGATGATGTGCTTCCGAACGCCGCCGGTCTAATGGGCATGAGGATGATCCCGGAGGGCGAGTTGGTCATGGGGGCCGACATGTCCAGGGAGAACGCGAAGGAGCTGAAGAGTGAGATCGAAAAGGTTTCGATGTTCATCACGTCCGGACGGTTGAGGGAGCTTGTGGACCAGAGGTCTGCGGCCTCGCCGTCCTCCGCCGCGCTTCTTAGGCTGTACGACAGCCAGGGCTACAGCTATCAGGAGGAGGCCTGTACCCTTGCAGGAGGGAGGTTCTGCAGCAATACCGTCCAGGCCCTGCGCAGGCCGGATGTCGAGCGCTACCGCAAGACGATTGTCGGGCAGTACAGAAAGCCCGACCATAAAAGGATCCTATTGCTCCTCCCCTGTTCCGCAAGGAAACCATATCATACTTCAAAATCCCACAAGGCCTTCTCATCGGCCATACACACTGGCGATCACGACACGCTGGTGCACGAGGTCATACTCACATCGCCTCTGGGACTGGTGCCCAGGGAGCTGGACGTTTTCTATCCTGCCAACGCGTACGACATACCTGTGACCGGAGAGTGGAACTGCCAGGAGAAGCAGATAATCAGATCTATGCTTTCAGGGCTCCTGGAACAGGGCTATGACAAGGTGATATGCCATTCCCCGGACTTTGAGATGATAAAGGACCTGGCGGACATGGAATATACTGTGGAGAACGGAGACCCCACATCGTTCGGATCGCTCGAACGGCTGGACGCAGCCTTGAGGGAGGCCGCA
>WOYN01000113.1 GCA_011620825.1 Candidatus Methanomethylophilaceae archaeon
GAATTTATCTCCGTTAAGCTCCGGTGAGACGTTCATGTGCTTGGATAGAATAGTCGCGATCTTATTGCTCGATCCAGAGCCTTCTTTGCTCAGCATGGTCTTTATGGCGGCGTATATCAGGAAGACCCCGAAAATATACATAACGAAGTGGAATCTGAGAAGGAGTTCGGACCCTGCGAAAATGAACAGCAGGCGGAACAGTATCGCGCCTATGACCCCATAGAAGAGGGCTTTGTGCTGATAGTCGTCCGGTATCGCAAACATTGCGAATATCAATATGAACACGAACATGTTGTCTACGCTCAGAGCCTCTTCGATGACGTATCCTGCGTAGAATTCCATGCCCACCGTGGCGCCGCGCGTCATCCAAATGTATACGCCGAAGACCATCGCGACGGTTATCCATCCTGCCGTCTGCAGCAGGGCCGATTTTGTGGTAATGTGTTTGGAACCGCGGTTGACGACAAACATATCCAAAGCGAGAAGTACAATGAGTATGAGGAAAAGCCCTGCCCACTCAATCGTTTCGGCATCCGCGATCATAGGGTGTTGTGAGCATTAAGCATTATAAAAAGCTGACTTATATTCCATGCGAGAATGTGATTTTATGAATTGTTATCTTTTTGAATAAAGTTAATAATAGCAACTCTCATATCTCCTATATGGCAATAATAAGCGTTTCGCTGGACGGCGAAAGCATGGCAATGCTCGAGGCGGTACAGGAAGCTTATTCCCTTGCGGGACGCAGTGAGGCCGTCCGTCTGTCGATAAAAGCGGCGGGGTCCAAGGTAAAGGAGATCGAGGAGCTCAGCGGGTTTATCGAAGGCGTGTTGATCATCGTAAGAAGGGATCACGTCGACCCGTGGATGAGCTTGATACAGGCCAAGTACGAGGAGTCCATAAAAACACAGATGCATTCGCATCTCCTGAACCATAAGTGCCTCGAAGTAATGGTCATATCCGCAGAAGCAGGCAGGATAAAATCGATGCTCAGAGAGATCCAATCCGTTGCAAAAGCCGACTATGTGAAATTCGTAAAAAGCTGATGAATTCATCATCTATACCCTTTTATATTGTGTAAAGCATACTAAAAGGCGGATGGGATGGGCATGGGTATAAACTCAGGCAGAAACAGCGGTAGCGCTCTTAAGGTGTCCTTTAAGCGGCGCCTCTTTGGGAAAAACACAGAGGAGGTTGAGGATGAAAACGAAGGGCCGGGCAGCGGACGCGATTACAAGAGGCCCTCTTCCGATCGGTCGGTAAGGAGCTTCGAAGGCAACGGGTACGTGAGGTACAGCCTTGATGCGGGTATGGACGTTTATATATCGGCATCAAACGAGGATCCGTTCATCGATTTCGACGAGCCGAAGGGAGAAAAGACAGGAGGCAGGTTCCTCAATGGAATTCTCTCTGTTCCGGCGGCCCCTGCAAGACAGTCATATAAACCTGCGTTCGGTAAGATCGACGAGCCGAATATAGTGTTCAATAACGCCCTGCCGGAGATTAAATTCAGCAAATCCGATTTCGGGGAGAAGGTTATCGTCAAAGAGGAGTCTGGCATAATGTCGTTCTCCACGCCTGCTGCGCAGACGGCCATGACGTCGTCCTCCGTATCGGTGCCCGACACAAATTCCCCGAGCACGATCGGGTTCGAGTCGGAATACAATGTCGAGGTAGAGCATATCGGAGCCTCCGGCTCTGGCGATCGCAATGAGAACGATATCATGGAGACAGGGGTCGAACGTCTTCCGTCGGCGCCCGCCCACGCAGAACGTCTCCCGGCAGCACGCCGCGTGCCCAAAGAGGAAAAGACCGTTGCTCCGGAAGGATCCGAATCAGTGGCGACGGCCGTCGAAGTTCCGGAGGCTGCAGAGGTCCCGGTCGCGCTTGCGCCGCCGATTTCAGTCATGGCGCTCCCGGTATCGTCCAGTTTGCTGTCTGTCGCTCCGCCTGCCGTCATGTTGATGCTTTCCGAGCCCGCGCAGGCTTCCGAGGAGGAGGTCAAGGCTGCTCTCGAAGGGACGGAGGAGTCGGCCCTCGCGGCCATGGCGCATCTCCCGTCGGGACTTTACGCCGAAGGCATCGAACCCATCGCTGATGCCGTCGCCGCCGAGGAAGAAGTGATATCGTCCAGCGCAGGATGCACATGCCAGTTGGCAGAGACTTCGTCCGCCGCCGCGATAAGGACCATACCGATCTTGGAATACTCGGATTACGCAGGATACGATTTCCTGCCGCCCGTGACGGAGCCCGTAAGGCGCGAGCCCAGGGTGTTCGTCCCAGAAGCCCGTACGATCTCACAGATGCCCGAGCACATTGAGATCGAAGACGAGGTAAGCGGCATAATGAAGCTTTCCGTTGCCGGCATATCCAACGACGAGATGGAGTATTCCGACGCGGCGCTGATACGGGAATCGGACATTCCGGACGACGGGATGGAGGAGCTGTGCCTGATCATCGACCGGGAGAGGGAATACTTGTCGCATTTGGTCGAGCTCGCGGATGCAACCGAATTGTCCATAGCGCGGGAGCCGAAAACAGCACACGTCGCAGACATCCAGATGAATGAAGTCGAGCCGATGATCGAAGTTGCGGCGAAGGCGGCCAACGCCGTGTCCGGGGCAATTCGCGAAATGGAATCTCCGGAAGCGGCGGGACCGAACACATCCCGCACACTGACGCCCGAGGATGAGACAGAGATCAACGAAATGGTCAGAACGCTTATCGAGACGATATCTGCGCCCGAAGCGGAAGAAGCGGAGCTCATCAATGCGGAAGAGGTCCCTTGGCCCGAGGCCCCCAGGCCGCTGGTCTCGTTCGTTTTCGGCAGTGGTGGCTCTGAGTCAATACACAGCTTCTATTGAGACTCCGTCAAACACCCTTAAACTTATTATATTGGTTTTACTTTGATGCGATTATGGATTTGCTCCCTGTCCTCGCGATGTTGGTCGTATTGTATGTTCTGGCTGTCATCGGTTCAGAGGTCTTTGAGCATTTTGGCGTTCCCGGCCTCATCGGAGAGATATTCGTCGGAATAATACTGGCAAATCTGGTATGGGACGGTTCTGCATTCTCTGGTATTCTCGACAGTGGCAGTTTCCTCGGAATACTGGATGTCGAAGTGGCATTCAACGGCTTCGATGGTTCCTTCAACTATCAGTTCTTGTTCATGGTGGCCGAGATAGGGGCGATATTTTTACTTTTCTCGGTGGGGATCGAAAC
>WOYN01000097.1 GCA_011620825.1 Candidatus Methanomethylophilaceae archaeon
CCCATCTATTGGTTCCTCATCATTATTTGAATCGTCGGTCTCCGACAGCAATCCATGTATATCGGTTACCATGCGATCCATCAGTTTCCCATCGTACACTGCGTCCCTTACTGCCCTGCGCGTAGAAGAACCAATGTCGTCTTTCTCCTCGGCCGCCATCCTAAAAGCGATGGGTATGGTCAACTCAGCCTTATATATGTCAGCGATGTCATACACGAAAGACCTGTCATGCCCGGTGTGAATAAACCCCAGTCCAGGCGAGCAGCCAAGGGCTACAATAACTGAATGCGCAATTCCATAAAGGCAGGAGTTGGCTGCCGATAGAGCCTGGTTTACCGGACTCCCATATGAAAAATCGTTCGGATCGTAATCTCTGCCATCCCATTTCACTCCGGTTTCGAGTGATGCTTTGCGGTAGATGGATCTGACCCTAGATCCTTCCCTCCCTCTGAGCTGTTGCATGGTCATCCTTGAGAAATCTTCCCCAGTAAAGCGCATCTCATACATCTTACGTGCAACTCTGAGGCGTTGATGAATATTAGATACGGCCTTTGCCTGAGCGATGAGAAGCTTTGACGAATGTGTAAGCGGATGTCCGTGGGCATAATAGCGGACACCTCTTTCACCGACCCACACCACGGTCACGCCGGTGTCGCCTATCAGCTCCATGGCGCGGTGTGTAACGTTCGTACCCGGACCGAGAAGCAATGTACCAATGGTAGCCGCCGGTATGTGTATTATACCGTTGACATCTGTGACAGTGACGGCGCTTTCGGAACGATTGAGGACACAGTGTTCCAGATATACGAAGGACATACGGTCCTTCATTCTGGGAAGTTCCTGTATGGATGGCTTCTCAGCCCCGGCTGTATTCATTCGATCGCCCTTGATACCGTTATCATTCCGCAACCATACGCCTTTGCACGTCCCACTCCAGTTTCCACTGTGCTAACGAACTTCTTTGCATCTTCAACCTTCAAAATTCCCTCGTATACCACGGCTGTCAGGGATATGCTGTTATTTTTGTGCCTGAATTTCAGGTCCTCCCTCGAAATAATTTTCACACTGAGTCCCGGGCTATTGACTGCAAAACCGCACTTTTCCGATTTTTCGATCATCCATCCGAGCTGCTGTTCAGCTGTTATGTGCTGACACACTTTACCGCGTGCGCTTTTTCCATCCTTCTGCATGACGCTGCGCGTTGGATTTGCCCTTATGCGGAACCTGCGCACATCTCCGTCTTTTATGTTAGATAAGAAATGGTCGTACTCCAAGGTATCCCAATGCTGGTTTGATTCGGGCCACCCGAACTGCTCAACTATATGTGTGAAATCCGGCTTTATCTGGCTTTGAACCAATATGTACGCAGACGGTTCCAGACGGTCGATTCTCCACAAAACGCGCTCGTTACCTTCCTTGTCCATGGCAGGAAAACTGGCCATGACCGCAGCATGTACCACCTCTGGAGATTCCAGGGCCTTCATGGTACCCCGTCTGCGGGGATTTATTTCCACCCTTGACAGATACATTAATCGACCTCCTTCCTAACCTCGTCGATTGCATCAATCAGAATGTTTTCAGACGGGGCAATTCTGCTGTCGTCATTTTCGATTATGCTGCCGTCCATGATACGTTTCACGCCTCTGACACTATACTCTCTACGCTCTTGGCTGAAACTTATGGGATTGTCCTTTACCAACATCAATGTATTCTGAGGGACCTCGTCACATACGATCTCAAGTTGGACCTTTCTCGGGGCCTTCCGCCTATACCACTCGGAAGCTTGCCACGGCTCCTCACAAAGCGCATCACAAAGTCCTTTGTTCCTGGTGCCTAGTAATATTCTGCCTGACGGCGGACAGGACCTGCGACCGAGAAAAAGAGGATAGAACGGACGCTGTATGGCCTCTTCAATTTCTTTTAGTTTGGATTCGCCTCCTTCCAAACCAACCAGAAAACACCCGTTCTCCAGATAATATCGGTTAGTAACATAGGCACGTTTATGGTAGGTCGGATGGTGCGCAGTGTGATAATCTCTTAGGATCGTTCCCTCCTGATCGATACGGACTCCGAATTTGAGAGATGTTAAGTCGTCTAGAGGCTCGCCTCTGTCACGCCCCATGGCTGCCGCAATCATCCCTATTACTCCGCTCTTAGAGGGTTCCCTCTGTGTGTTACGGGTTTCGAATTTGGAATTTACCCCCCAGGCCTGCAGAGGCCCGGCAAGCCTCAGCAGGAGAGTTACCATGCACTTAGCTCTCCATGAATGAATTTCTCGATCTCGTCGGTCGCTCTCTCAACATCGGTGGATGGACCTAATGCTTCGAGTCCGCTTCCGATCTGCCAAGTTTTCTCTGGCACAGAAACGAATGTCGAACATGACTCGTTCTCCTCTTTCACAAGCCTTGCAATCGAGTCAGCAACGTATCCGCCTGTAGTTCTGTTCGGATATACTGGTGATTCGAATGCTGCGACAAGATTGACCGGCTGATCATTGCGGACCGAAATAAAAACTGCATCCGGAACCGTCCTATTGGCGAATGTATTCTGCTTCCCGGTAGGCATGCTGAGGATGAAGGCGCGTACAAACTCAGCAACGGCCTTGGCTGTGGCCGCTTCGTTATTCTCTAGCTGTCCAAACAGGTCATGAACGGCCACTGTAGCATATCTGTACATGGTTGATGAATTAAATTCGACCGTGCCTATCATTCCAGCTCCGGCATTGTTTGCCGGGGACCTCTCATCCATGGCTGTATAGTAATCATATTCGTTATCCACTTTATGAGTGGATATGCTATGTGCCACCTGTGCTGAAGCATCGGCATTAAGAGATGGGTCGTCTGCGACCATTCGTCCGAAAAGCGCTGTATCTACACCGTGGCCCTTGTTCAACGCTTCTTGCGCTTCCTTCTTACTGTATTCTCCTTTCAAGGCGAGTCTGGCCAGATTGTCGACCTGTTTCGTGCTTATGAAGAAGAGCGCTCCAGTCATAGGAATCTGTTTTTCATCGGAATCCTTGCCTTTTTTCTTCTTTTCACCCGTCTTCACTCCCGCTTCGTTGATGACTTTGTTTGCTTTCTCAATGGCGTCTTCTTTTTGGACCGACAGATCGATCGCGCATATCCTGTCT
>WOYN01000068.1 GCA_011620825.1 Candidatus Methanomethylophilaceae archaeon
CGTTGCTCCCCGCTCCTCTGTTCGGCGCGATGCTGTCTATCTCGTCCATGAAGATCACGCACGGCGACGCCTGCCTGGCCTTTCTGAACGTCTCCCTTACGGCCTTTTCGGACTCCCCTACCCACTTGTTCAGGAACTCCGGTCCCTTGACCGAGATGAAGTTGGCCTCCGATTCCGTTGCCACGGCCTTCGCGAGCATCGTCTTGCCGGCGCCCGGAGGTCCGTACAGCAGTATGCCCTTTGGCGGTTTGGCGCCCATGTGTTCGAACACCTTGGCGTATTTCAGCGGCCATTCGACCGCTTCCTTGAGCTCCTGCTTGACGGCGTCCAGAGCGCCTATGTCCTCCCACTTGACGTTGGGGCGCTCTATAAGCACCTCCCTCATCGTTGCGGGCTGCATGTCCTTGAACGCATCGCGGAAGTCGTCGGCGGTGACGTTGATCTTGTTCAGCATGTCCACCGGAACCTCTTCGTTCTCGGTGTCTATGTCGGGAAGCACGCGCCTCAGCGATGCCATCGCCGCCTCTTTGGTGAGGGCGGCGATGTCTGCACCGGCGTACCCGTGCGTCCTGTCGGCCACCAGCTCAAGGTCGACGCTGTCGTCTATGGGCATTCCGCGTGTGTGTATCTGGAGGATCTCGAATCTGCCGTCCCTGTTCGGGATGCCTATCTCGATCTCCCTGTCGAACCTGCCCGGCCTTCTCAGCGCCTCGTCGATGGAGTTGGGCCTGTTGGTCGCCCCTATGACGACCACTTTGCCGCGGGACTTCAATCCGTCCATCAGTGCCAGAAGCTGCGCCACTACGCGGCGTTCGGTCTCTCCCGTCACCTCGTCCCTCTTGGGTGCGATGCTGTCTATCTCGTCGATGAATATGATGCTGGGCGCGTTCTCCTCGGCGTCTTTGAAGATCTCCCTGAGCTTCTCTTCGGACTCGCCGTAGAATTTGCTCATGATCTCCGGCCCGCCTATGTACACGAAGTTGCTGCTGGTCTCGCCCGCGACGGCCTTCGCGAGCATGGTCTTTCCAGTTCCAGGGGGACCGTGCAGAAGGACCCCCTTGGGCGCTTCGATCCCGAGCCTTTTGAACAGTTCGGGGTGCTTGAGCGGAAGCTCCACCATCTCCCTGATCCTGTTGACCGCGTCGCCCAGTCCGCCGATGTCGTCGTAGGATACCTTCGGCACGTCCCCTGTGGCAATGTCCGCCGGCTTATCGCTGACCTTGACCTGCGTCGCCGATGTCATGATGGCGGCTTCGCCCGAAGGAGCAAAAGACGTGACCACGAGCTCCATCTTGTTTCCCATCACGTTCAGCGCGATGACGTCCCCCTTGGAGAACGCGCGTCCCTCGAACACCTGTTTCAGATATTCGTCTCCGCCCTGCAGTCTCAGCTGGTCGGTTGGCGAGAAAGTGATCTTCGTGGCATTCTTTGCCGTTACCTTCTTTATGGCGACCTTTTCATCCATGGATGTGCCGGCGTTCCTTCTCGTGGTGCCGTCCATCCTGACGATCCCGCGGTTGGCGTCCTCGGGCCCTCCTCTGAGAACCTTGGCAACCGTCTTCTTGTCTCCTGCTATCTCTACTATGTCTCCGACCTTGATGTCCATCACGGCCATGAGCTCCGGGTCGAGCCTGACCACCCCTCTCCCCGCCTCTCCGGGCTTGAGCTCCGCGACCCTGATGGCCCTGTCGGACCTGTCCCTCACTGTCATTGTCATTACCTCCTGATATTGATGTTCTGGCCGCCCTGCGCCTCAGAGCGCTCGGTCTGAGAATACCGGGCGGCTTCCGCTCGGACCTATACTGTTATTAGTTTGTGCTTCTATATAAATGTATCGTTTATTGGAGCAGGATTATGATTTGCATTAATATGAGAATATGATATCCATCTGTCAGGTGCGGTTCGCGGCACCGGGCAGGGAAATACAAGTCACAGCAGGGCGCATCGCCGGTACGCATCGGAAAAATATGAAGACGGTAAATCGTTTGACGGGTTCCTGGAGGCCCGCGGACCCCGTGCGCATCTTCAGTAGGCGTGGCGCTTCGACACGTTGGCCATCTGAACGATGTTCTCTATCGGCGTGTTTTTCGGGACAGAGCATCCCGCAGCGAAGATGTAGCCTCCGTTGCGGCCCGCATCGTTGAAGCACTTCTCCGCGGCCCTGTCGACATCGTCCACAGACCCCTGCAGGAGCACCGACACGGGATCGAGGTTGCCCATTACGACCACATCGTCTTTGAAAGCCTCCCTGGCCTTGGCGAGGTCCACCGCATGGTCGAGGCTCAGCACCCTGGCTCCGGTCTCCTTGAAAGATTCGAGCATAGGCGCGGTGTCCCCGCAGATGTGCAGCACGGTCTCCACCCCATGCCTCTGCTTCCATTGCGTTGTGCTCTTCTTGAGCTCTTCGAGGTTGAACTCCCTGAACATCGCATCGTCGATCATGTCGGCGGAGGACACGGGGTCGGTGCAGACGACGTAATCGGCATCGATCTCCTCGAGTTGCGCCCCGACGATCTGCCGCGACAGCTCCGCTCCGCGTTTAATCGCTTTCTTCGCATTGTCCGGGTCCATGAGAATGTCCATCAGCAGCTGGTCTATCCCCCTCAGGAATCCGCTGGTCGTCAAAGGGCCCTCGCACCAGACCGGCGTCATGGCGTCCGGGCAGGACTCATGAACGGCCCTGAGCGTATCCACCACGTATTTGTGGAGGTTGGGGCACTCCTCCCGGTTGAAAGGATCGTACAGGGGTTTGGATTCTATCTCCTCAGGTGTGCTGAAGTAATCCTGCCGCAGGCTGCCTTGGTCATCTTCCGGCAGCTTCACGCTCATTCCGGGGATATCCATGAAGATGCCCTTGGACTCGAACGGCCCGAACACCATGTCGGATTGGGTCTCCTTCACCCATTTGGCCATGATATCCCTGGCGAGGTCCGGATTGCCTCTGACATCCGAGAACCTATAGCCGTAATGTCCGACCATCGCGATGTTCCCGAAATCACACACCGGCGCCCTGTCGGGGAGCTCGCCTTCGAAAACGGCAAGCGCCCTGTCTTTGGACTTCATCTCATGTTTCATTTTCATCAACCCTGGAACATGAACCGTGTTGAACGTTATTTATATCC
>WOYN01000003.1 GCA_011620825.1 Candidatus Methanomethylophilaceae archaeon
CCGGAACCCCATTTTCAATTGGTGTAAGGATGCCGTCAATGTTCTTCCATTCTAACCCGATTTCTGCCAGCAATCTTTCGCAGACTTCCAGGGTCGAACCGAAAAGAGGCTCGGTCATCTCGTTGAACCGATCCCTGGTGAGCATATAATCGGCGGCATCGCCTTCGTATTCAAGATGGGTTATGACGCAATCGGTCTCAGACAGCTCTTTCTTGAGGTCCTCGGCGACCACTATCAGTTTGTTCTTTGCAGATTCGCAGTCCCTCAGGTCGACGTTAAACTCGTCATTGAACTTTCCGCAGAAATACGACATTATTGCCTGGTCCCAGTCCTTTCCGCCGAGCACGTGGTTTCCTTCGGTACCGAGTACGTTTATGTCCCCTCTTTCGATGCGGACCACTGTTACGTCGAACGTGCCTCCACCGAGGTCGTACACCATTACTGTCTTGTTGTCAGCGTTGTTGTACCCGTACGAAACTGCCGCTGCGGTAGGTTCATTGACGATCTTAAGAACATCGATGCCGCATTTCTCGCCGGCCCTGATAGTGGCGGTTCTCTGAAGGTCATTGAAGTACGCCGGTACCGTTATCACTGCAGAATCGATTTTATGTCCGGTCCTCGCCTCGGCGCTGGCTATAAGATATCTCAGCAATATGGCGGAAAGGTCCTCTGCCGTGTATCTCGTACCGTATGCTGTCACAGAATATTGGGCATCGCCCATTGCGCGTTTGAACGAGGCTGCAATAACGCCCTCTCCCTGAGACTGCAAGCTTTTTGCGATCTCACCGACGCGGATCTTGCCGTCGGGGCAGAAACAGATTACGGAAGGGGTAAGTGGATTATCGTGTGCATCGGGAATTATTACAGCCTCAGAGCTATCTTTATCGTAATAAGCCACCGCTGAGTAGGTTGTCCCGAGGTCAATACCTACTTTCATACATGCATCCCGGTCACGCGTATGTTTTCGACCAATTTAATACTTGGCAAATCAGTACGGAATATATAAACTGGCTATCATCGGGATCCTCTTTACTTGCCGGGAAAATCAGATTACGAATTCCGCAGGGAAGAGACAACATCACAGGAATCTCCCGTAAGCTCTGGTACCGTTTACGATGGCTATCGCCGCGACTCCCACGTCGGCGAATATGGCAAACCAGATCCCTGCCAGGCCGAAAGCGGCAAGTGCCAGTGCGGTAAATTTGAATCCCAGCGAGAATACAATGTTCTGGTATGCGATGTTTCGTGTCCTCCTTGATATCCTAATGGCCTCCGGCAACTTCCTGAGCGAATCGTTCATTATAACCACATCCGCCGCCTCCACCGCGCTATCGGAACCGATGCCCCCCATCGCCACTCCGACGTCGGCCCTTGCTATCGACGGTGCGTCGTTGATGCCGTCTCCGACGTATATCAGGGAACCCGATCTATTTTCGAGCCCGAGGTACTCTTCGAGCTTATCCAGTTTGTCCTCGGGAAGCAGTTCGCTGTGGACGTCTTTTATTCCGACAATCTCAGCCACTCGGCTGGCCGATTTTCTGTTGTCGCCGGTTAGCATTATCACGTCCTTCACGCCCAGGTCCCTCATCTCGCGGATGGCTTCGGCGGAATCATCCTTCGGCTCGTCCGATATAGAAATATGGCCGCCGTACGTGCTGTCGATTGCGACATGTATGTTGGTAACACCATCGTGTGTGCTGCACGGCTCTATGCCTATATCCTGCATGAGCCTGGCATTCCCCGTGTGCACTGTGTGTCCGTTGACTTCCGTTCTTATGCCCTTTCCTGCTATGTTCATTGATTCTCCGATTTCACTTGGGTCGATAATGCGTCCGTAGCGACCTATTATCGTCGCGGATATCGGATGGTCCGAGCGATACTCCGATTTCGCCGCGTACTCGAGGAGATCGTCCTCTGTAACGCCGTAAGCATGGATGCCGCTGAAATCGAACGATCCTTTGGTAACGGTGCCGGTCTTGTCTACTACGACTGTATCTGCTAGTGCCAGTCTATCCATTACATCTCCTCCGTTGATGAGGATGCCGGATTTTGAGGCACGTCCTACCCCGCAGAAGAACGTCAGCGGCACAGATATGACAAGGGCGCATGGGCAGGAAACCACGAGGAACACCAGCGCGCGATAGATCCATACATCGGAAGGCAGTCCGAACAAAAGCGTCGGCACGGTCGCGACTATAATTGCGGCAGCGACGACGGCAGGCGTGTAGTACTTTGCAAAAGTGGTTATGAACTTCTCTGTTTTTGCCTTTCTCGACCCCGACTCCTCGACCATTGCAAGAATGCGTGCGACCGCCGAATCAGAGTACTCCCTGTCCGCCCTTATCACAAGGGTGCCGGTCATGTTTATGCATCCGCTCAGGGCGGATTTCCCCGGAGCGACATCCCTCGGCATCGACTCGCCGGTGAGCGCCTTGGTATCCAGAGACGAAGAGCCGGACAGAATAGTTCCGTCTATAGGGATACGTTCCCCGGGAAGCACCACGAAATGTTCGCCTATCGCGACGTCATCCGGTTTGACGGCGAGCTCGCAACCGTCCCTGACTACTCTCACCGAAACAGGCTGCATCTCTACCAGCTCGGAGATGGACTCCCTTGTTTTCTGTACTGCGGCATCTTCGAACAGCTTCCCAACGCGGAAGAACAGTATTACTGCCGTACCCTCGATACTTGCACCGATGATGAAAGCGCCGGCGGAAGCGATGATGGTCAGAAAGTTCTCGTCGAGTATCATCCCGTAACGCAGGCTTTTTACTGCAGAGATGGCCACAGCGTAGCCTGCGATCGCATAGGCTGCTATGAGAACGGCCATCGAGACTGTTTCCTGATCGGTGTAATGCAGCAAGGCACCGATGGCAAAGAGCACGCCCGAAACCAGAACTTCCGACGTTCTTCGACGCAAGTGGATTCAACTCCTTATCAATCTGGAGTCTGGCTCTATGCTTTTGACTATGGTTCTGGCTTCGATTTCTATTCTGCTGATGTCTGTTTCGTCGGCATCGACGATCAGCTTTTTGGACATGAATATAACGGATGCAGACCTCACGCCTTGTATTTTGGAGATCTTTCTTTCCATCTTCGCTGCGCAGTTTGCGCA
>WOYN01000050.1 GCA_011620825.1 Candidatus Methanomethylophilaceae archaeon
GGCCAGCGAGGAGATGGGGCCCATAATCGAAATGGTCGGAGAGATCATCGACAAGGGTTTCGGTTACGTCACCGAGGACGGGAGCGTCTACTTTTCTGTGGACAAGGTCAAAGACTACGGAAGGCTGACGAAACAGAAGATCGAGGACATGGAATCCTCGGGAAGAGTCGCCTTGGACGAGCAGAAGAGGAACCCCATGGATTTCGCTATATGGAAGGCTGCGAAGCCGGGAGAGGTGTCCTGGGGCTCCCCGTGGGGACCGGGGCGCCCAGGCTGGCACATCGAATGTTCAGCCATGATACGCAAGTATCTCGGCGATGAAATAGACATCCACGGCGGAGGCAACGACCTGATATTCCCGCACCACGAGAATGAGATCCTCCAGACCGAGGCCGTGACGGGAAAACCGCTTTCAAAATATTGGATGCACAACGGGATGCTGCAGGTCCAGGGCGAGAAGATGTCTAAATCCCTGGGCAACTTCTTCAGGGTACGTGATGTATCCCAGAAGTTCGACCAGTACACCATACGTTTTTACTTCCTCAATACGCACTACGCGAGCCCGCTCCTCTACAGCGAGGACCTGCTGGCCGAGGCCGGGACATCATTGGAGAGGCTTACCAATAACTACACAGACCTTAAAGCGTACGTCAAACAGGGCCCTTCGGGCGATGGGGACGTTTGCGGCATGACGGACGAGTACAGAAGCAATTTCATGGCTGCGATGAACGACGATTTCAACACCAGGGCCGCCATCGAAGTGATGTTCCAGCTTGCGAGGGCCACCAACAAGTCCATGTCGGAGGGCACCCTCAGCAAAGATGGTGCGGCGAAATTTGTCAAGCTGCTGGAAGAATTCAATGGAATCTTGGGGATATTTCCCGAGGACACCGGGGGCGATGACGCAGCCCTTGATTCGGTAATGCAGATACTCATCGATCTCAGGGCGGAACTCAGGAAACGCAAAGCGTACGATCTGTCGGACCTTATCCGCGATAGGCTGGGAGATGCAGGCATCCGTCTTGAGGACGCCGGGGACGGAGTAAAATGGAAAAAAATCTGATAGCTCGTAAAAAATCAGAGCTGGCACTCGGCGGTCCCGTAAAACTGCCAGAGGGCTATGTGCTGCCTTGGAGGCTTTCCCGCTCTACGGCAGGGCCCGGAGCGGGTTCGGCCGGGGCCGTATTCTCCTTCGAGGGGGTGCGTGTGAAAAAGGCGGTCAGCTATGATTCGGGAGATTTCGAGCTCCGCGATGACGGGAATATCCTCTCGCTGACCCGCGGCGGCAGGCCTTTCCTTGAAAGAATTAAGTTGGAGCCCGTGGTCTATCACTGCCCCGAACAGGCATTCTTCAATCTGGACCAGCGTTGCATGTACCATTGTGCTTTCTGCGCCTCTCCGAGGCTCGGTAACGATGTCACAAAAAACCTGACCGATGATAAGATCGTATCGATGGTCAGAAAAGCCTTGGACGACGGAATGACCGTCGATGCGATTTCATTGACCAGCGGAGTCGTTGGAAGCCCCGAAGAGACTGTGGAAAGGTTTGTCTCCTGCGTCAAATCGCTCAGAAAGGAATTCCCCGACATTCCGATAGGTGTGGAACCTTATGTCTCTTCGAGGGAAGATGTATTGAAATTAAAACAAGCCGGCGCGACCGAGATAAAACTGAACATCGAATCGCCAAGCCGCAATATATTCGAAAAGGTGTGTCCCGAACTGGGATTCGACGAGATACTGACGCATTTGAGCGAATCTGTTAAGATATTCGGAAAAGGCAACGTTCAGTCGAATATGATATACGGAATGGGCGATACGGATGAGGAAGTGCTTTCGATGGTCGAGACCCTATGCTCCATGGGAGTTATACCGGTGCTAAGGGCCCTGAGAATCGGAGACCTGAGCCGCGACAGCCTGGAATCTGCAATAGGCAAGACGGTGCCGGTGACCGCGGACCGCTCAATACATCTAGTTTCGGAACAGAAGAAGATAATGGAGAAGTACGAGCTGTCATCGGCGCGTTGCCTGACCATGTGCAACAGGTGCGGATGCTGCGACCTGGTTCCTTTCAAAGACCTTTAAGGTTCCGGAATAAGACGTATATCTCAGAGCAATACGCTGTTCGCCAGGAAGACATTTATTCAGTTTCATATTTAACGGAGCTAATATCATGCCGGTGGCATCAGCGCGCCGGTCAGAGGTCCGATATGCGCCTTTTCAGCATCTTTTCGTACTCGCATGCTTTGCATATCCCGCCTACGCAAGGCTCCCCGCATGTACAGGTGTTAAGCTCCACCGATGGGTATTTCTCATAAAGCATCGGCTTTATCTCATCGTACGAAGCAAGGATGCTGAACTTGATTCCGGGAGTCCTGTATTCCAGATTGTCAATGGTATCGCGGTACTGGTTCCTAAGCGCCTCTGTCCAGTAGGGGCACTCCCCGTCCCAGAACGGTATCCCGGCCACAATTGCATAAAGGAGCGATTCCGATTCCGGAATGGTCCTCAGAGGATGGAACCTCGGTATAAGTCCCGTCTTCGTCCTTTCATGGGGCCCCAGTCTCGCAAGGCGTTCCACGTCTCCGCGGGCGAAATCCATCATTATCGATTGTGCCATATCATCAAGGTTATGCCCCGTGGCTAAAAACCTGGCACCCATCTCTCTCGCCTCGTCGTTCATCAGCTTGCGGCGGAACACGCCGCAATAAGTGCACGGGCTGTTCTCCCCCGCCACGGAGGAAACGGAGTCCATGGTCAAACCGAACTCGGAGAACGAACGAATGCTGAGCGGGATGTCGTGCGCGGTGCAGTATTCCTTTACGATTTCGACACTTGGCGGACGGTAGCCCCCTATCCCCTCGTCGATTGTTACCACATGAAGTTTGACATCGGGACGACGCCCGAAAACATCGTTCAGAATATGCAACGTAACCATGCTGTCCTTGCCGCCGGATACTGCAACGGCGATCGTGTCCCCGGACCGTACGTCGATCTCCTTGCGTATCTCCTTCTTGACCCTCTTCTCCACATATTTCATGAAGTGTTCGCCGCAGAGGTGTGAGCCGTTGTAGGCGACGAACGTCACGGCTTCCGAGGAACAAAGGTCGCATTTC
>WOYN01000007.1 GCA_011620825.1 Candidatus Methanomethylophilaceae archaeon
GAACACCTTGCCTTTCCTCGATACCTGGTACGGGTGCATCTTTCCGAACCCGTTCCTCCTGCAGTACGGGCACATGCTGCGCTTCGGGAAGTATTTCCTGCTGCAGTTTCCGCACTCGGAGCCCTCGAGGTTGTACCTCGCGGGGATCTCCCTCCATTCTTTTGCAACGGTTGCCATCAGATCGCCTCCAATATGCTGACGGTGACGGTCGATCCTGTTCCTCCGACGGACTGTGCGAGTCCATATTTGGCGTCGGCGACCTGCCTCTTGTCGGCCTTGTTCCTGAGCTGGTCTGCTATCTCGACCACCTGTGCGACGCCCGAGGCGCCGACCGGGTAGCCTCTGGCCTTAAGACCGCCCGATGTGTTGACGGCGATCTTGCTGCCGATTCCTACCTGTCCTTCGAGGACGGCCTTTCCGGCCTGCCCTTTCTTAAAGAAGCCCAGGTCCTGCAGCGCCATGACCCCTCCCACCGTATAGTCGTCATGGACTTCCGCCACACGGATATCGTTTGCTTCGATGCCGGCTATCCTGTAGGCCTCTTTTGCAGCTACCGTGGTGGCCTTGAATGTGGTTATATCCTCCCTCTGGAACAGTGCCAGAGTGTCACTTGCCTGACAGGTCGCAGACACCTTGACGTAATCCACTCCCATCTTCTTGGCAACATCCAGCGGTACCAGGACGACGGCCGCGGCCCCATCGGAATAGGGGGCGCAGTCGAAGACGCCCAGAGGCTCGGCTACCTGGCCGGACCTGAGGACAGTGTCCAAGGTGATCGGGCTCCTGTACTGGGCATTGGGGTTCAGCGCACCGTGTTTATGGGCGTTCACTGCGAACGATGCTATCTCCTCACGGGTCGCCGTGCCTTCATAGATCAGACGCCTGGCTATCATCGCGTACAGCGATGTCAGCGTTAGGCCCATAGAGGCCTCCCATTCCGCATCCGCAGTGCTGTCCATGACCGATGCCGTGGAAGCGTCGTCGAGGTCGGTCATCTTTTCCGCACCTCCGACGAGAACCGCCTCGTGCATTCCCGACGCAACGGCCATGACCCCCTGTCTGAATGCCACTCCTCCCGATGCTCCTCCGGATTCTGTTCTGACCGCGGGGATGTTCCTTGTCGCCATTCCCGAGTAATCGGCGATCAGAGCGTTGATGTGCTGCTGATTGATGAAACGGGACGACATGTTTCCGATAAATACTCCATCTATTTCGGAACCTGACATTCCCGCATCCTCGATCGCCTTGATTCCTGCTTCGATACCGATGGACCTGAAGGATTTGTCCCAAAGCTCACCGAATTTGGTTATGCCTGTACCTACAATTGCTACTTCTCTCATCTTAATCACTCCGGCATTATGATAGTTCCTTTGTACTTAGCATACATAGCATAGTCGAGGTAGACCGGATTCTCCAGAACCTTGTCGAGGGTCGGTGCGTTCTCTTTCTTGTAATCCTTGATCTCGTCGGTCACGGTTATGTCAAAGGCATCGCTTCCCGCACCGGAACCGTAAGATGTGACGAATATCCTGTCCCCTGGCTTTGCCTTGTCGAGCACCTTTGCGATACCCAGCGGGACGGCTCCGCTGTACGTGTTGCCTATGGACGGCGTCAGCAGCCCGCACTCGATCTGCTCGGGAGTGAAACCGAGCATCTTGGCGACCTTTTCGGGGAACTTGCCGTTTGGCTGGTGGAACACTGCGTAATCATAGTCCTCGGGCTTCGTGTTGCGGTCCTCCAGCATCATCTTTGCCGCAGACGTTATGTGCCTGAAGTATGCCGGGTCGCCGGTGAACCTTCCTCCGTGGCTTGGATAAGGCTGGCCCTCCCTCCTCCAGAAATCAGGGGTGTCCGTCGTGAAGCTCAGGGTCTTGTTGATCCTGGCGATGACCTTCTCGGAACCTATGAGGAACGCCGCACCTCCGGCGGATGCCGAATATTCGAGCGCATCGCCGGGAGCCCCCTGCGATGTGTCCGCTCCCACGGCGACTCCGTATCTTATCATGCCGAAGCCGACAAGCCCCATGCACATCTGGATTCCGGCCGTTCCGGCCTTGCATGCGAACTCGAGGTCTGCCGCAGTTAGAGTGGGCGTCGCCTGTATCACCTCGGCCACAACTCCCGAAGAGGGTTTGACGGCATAGGGGTGCGATTCCGATCCTACGTATACGGCGCCGATCTGCTTGGGGTCGACTTCGGGAACCCTCTGCATCATGTATCTCGCCGCTTCGGACGAAATGGTGATGACGTCCTCGTCCGGCGAAGGCACCGATTTCTGGTCGATCTTCAGTCCTTTTCCCATTCCTTTGCCGTCCACGCCCCAGACGCGCCCGATCTCCTCAGGCTTTATCCTGTAGCGTGGGACATATGCTCCATAGCTTACAATTCCTACATCCATTCATTTCCCTTCCTTAAGTTTATTCAGACGTTTCACAAGTTCTTCCACAGATAGTTCGGTCACAACGAGGGGGATCTTCTCCAGTTTTGCCAGCTTGATCGCTAAAAGGTCCGTGTTCTCCGGGCTCTGGTACACCACCATGGCCGGGGTCAAAGGGTGTGCCCTTATCGCCACCATGGGGGACCTGCCGTAGTGCACGTTCGTGAAAATCAATGCGCGCTCTATATTCCAACCGTATATCTTCAGATAATCTTCGGAACTGAGGTTCACTATCGCCTTAAGAGAGTCCACGATCGTGTAACCGTAGACCTTCTTCGACGGTGTTCTATCCGTGTTGAGGTTCTTTCCCGACATGATCGATATGATCATCTCCGGGTCGACACCGCTTTCGAACTCCTCCATGGCGATTATACATTCATTCCTCATCCCCGGCATATATCTGGTGGCCACCGGCGAACCGTTCATCCTATCCAAAGCGATGAAAGACTCGACCATCTTCTTCACGACCGCGACCCCGGGGGATTTGCGTCTCCCGGACTCGTAGTCGCTGATGACAGAATTAGAAACGCCCATCTTGTCCGCGAGCTGCTGCTGCGAGAGACCGAACTCTTCTCTCCATTTGCGGATGATCTTTCCGGGCTCCGCCGACATGGATATCTCTCCTGCGATCTTCTCGCTGAGCTCATCCGTCATACCGTTGAGACA
>WOYN01000070.1 GCA_011620825.1 Candidatus Methanomethylophilaceae archaeon
AACGTACGCAACGCCTCTCTCCTCGCATAGTGCGGGGATGTGGGCGAGGATCTCGGGCGGGTCTACGTCAACGGCCATGATCACCATCGCCGCGTCTCCGCGCTCTACGGCTTTCGTTACTTCATTGGTTCCTTTCTTGATCTTGCCGCCGTCCCTCGCGATCTCCGCGAGCTGGTAGGCTTTGTCAGAAAGCTCTTTCGGTGTCTCAAACTTTACAAATACAGACATTTAGATTACCTCTTTCCGGTCAATGACCTTCATCAATCATCGGCTCTTTAGAGCAGTGTCGCTATCTACTGCTCATATAAATTAATTGCTGGTCGCCGTCATTCGGTGCTACGTGAGTGCCCTGCCAACTTCGTCAGCCTGGGATGCAGGCTGAATTCCTTTGCCGCATCGTAATCGGGATATCTGCCCATGAACCATCTGACGTACAGTGCGACCGCTATCCCGCCGATAGTGTTGGAGAGCATGTCCCTCATCGTGTCGAACGGGCTGTACTGCATGTTGGTGCCCGAAATCATGTCCACCACCAGCTCGAAAACCTCCCAGTACACGCTGAAGGTCAGCATTACGAGGACTATGAAGACCGATAGGCCCTTCTTCCCCAGCCGGACCTTTTCATCGTGGCCGTCGACGACCGTCAGCGCATAGAAAACGCATAGTCCCACCACTACCGACGATACGGTGTGGGTGACCGAGTCGTACCAAAGCAGGTCGTCGTACTCCATGAAAAGCACGCCGTATCCGTGAATGAATATCGCCACATCGATCATAAGGACGAACAGCAGCGGCAGCCTCATGACCTTCGCACGGCGGAATATCATCGGCACAAGACAGAACACCGAAGTGAAGAGGCCGGTGTTCAGCTGGTACTCCAGCCTGTCCTCGAAAAAGTAGGAGCGGACGGTCAGTACCAGGAGGACCGCGAACGCTATGATGCATATCGCATCGGAGACCATGTCCTTTTTGGATTCGTCCAGATCAGGCGCCCCCTTTCAGAAGCTCCGATTTTTCCGTCCTCTGGGTCCAGAACCTCATCGCTAAAGCCACCATTATCGTCACGGGGACGGCGACGGCGGGCGGGGTCATGAGCTGCGAGTTCATCCATATCCTGGTCTCGTCCATGCCGGCTCCCTGGAAATCGGTGTTGAAGACCGGCTCGCCCTGGAAGTACATCGAAGTAAACTGGATGAAAAGATACATTGCGGATACGGAGATGGAGAAAAGCAGCGAGAAGAGGAGTATCCACCGCTTGGAAAGTACTATCTCTGTTGATGCATCGATAAGAAGTGCCAGCATGTAACCGTATATCACGCAGGCCCACGACTGCAGGACCAGGGATGCGACCCACGGGCCATACGTCCGCTCGAAGCACATGTATCCGCCGAGTACCGCCTGGGCGGCCATCGGCACAACGGATGCGATGAGCAGAAAACCGTTGTATCTTCTGCCGCCGAGATACTTTTTGGGGTACAGCACCAGCGCGATACCTATGGCGGATACCGCAAGCCACATCCAGTCCACATCTGTGCCGGCTACCGATATGACAGCGACGGCTAACGACAGCGACACGGACACCACATCCAACGGGGACATCGGACCGTGATTGGAACGTCGTATAATAACAATTTGCCGTTAGACGGTGGCCGACTGGAACCTTTCCCCGTATACCGTATAGTAGCCGCCCATGTGAACGTATACCGTCACGTTCTCTTCGGCGCTGGCAACGTATGGGATCTCGCCGTTTATGCTGCCGTTCAGGACGCCTTCCCGATAGCCCAGCACGGTTGTCGCATACGTTATACCGGAAGCTATTATCTGGGCGCAGTCAGAAGAGTAGTCGTCGTCCATATCGCCGCCTACATAGACCATTGTCCCTTGGGAGACCTTCATCGCCGTGATCGAGCTGTAACCGCTCTCGGACGTGTAGGCAATGGGGGTCCCGATGTCGGACCTGAGGCCGTGATAGACATTGTGGGTCCTCAGACGGAGCTGATCGCATATGTCGCCGGAGCGGCCCACCGTTTCCCGGCCGGCCGATGTGTTGAAACTGTCCGTGCTCAGACCGAAGGGGAGAAGATACGCATCGTCCGGTATCTCGGAGCAACCGAACCAATATATCGAGCCGCCTGCGTCCATCCAGTCGGCGAACAGCGGGTCCGTTGAATCTCCGTCGTAGATCTCTTCCGGAAACAGCCCGAAGGGGAAGAGTATGGCCCGCCCCGTTGCGTCGCCGTTCATTTCCCCGAGAACTTCCGCAACGTCTGCAAATATGATATCTGTAAATCCTCTCAGCTCCAGCTCTTTCTCGATGCTGACGTAGTAGTTGCTGTCGTCAAGGCATATTATAAGCTCCGTCACGGGCGAGACGCCGTGGTTGTCGAATGCTATCACGTTATATTCTATGGATTCCGACGCTTCCAGCGTGTACTCGGCCCCGGATATGCCTATGTCGAAATCCGATCCGTAGCTGTAGGGATTGACGAAATAAATGCTGGCCTCCCCGATGCCGACCACCATTACCACTGCGGCGATGATGACCATCATGCCCACGTTCTTTTTCACGGGGACTCCCCCTCTGCGGACCTTTCTTTCAGGTGGTTGTAGATATAGGTTATGAAGACCGAGTAGATCGAAACGGTCACGGCCGCGCCCATCACTATGTTCAGGAGCGTCTGCCTTGTGACCCCGGTCATCATCTCGGTGTTCAGCCACTCGATCCCGTTAAGTATCGTCTCGGAGGACACCAGCCCGTAATATATCGAATCCTGGAAGAACAGCGCGTAGCTGTTCATGGCGATGGCGAAAAGCGTCGCCGTGACGGCGATGGATATCAGCGGCACGATGTATCTTTTTCCGGGAGGGGTATCGGCGGTCGCCACCACGCATATCAGGAACGGCAGTATCAGGAGGAGGTACGTGGGCGTGGGGGTCCACAGGAACACTGCCGCAGAGCTCAGCAACAGCAGCAGCATCAGGTTGCCCTTGAACACCTTATCCGGAATCCTGTAAGCCACGAACGCTATAGCCAGCTCCAACAGGAATATTATCGGCTGCAGCGCGACCACCATCATAT
>WOYN01000025.1 GCA_011620825.1 Candidatus Methanomethylophilaceae archaeon
GAAGAAATTCGAAAGCGACGGAGTCAAGAACGCCACCAAAGCGCTCGCGCTGTCCGAGGACTTCGAAAGGCTTCTCACTACGATACTTGTGGGCAACAACATACTCAACATCGCAGCTTCCACCACTTGTACGATGCTGTTCACGGAACAGTTGTTCCCTGAAAGCCCGGCTCTGGGCACAGTCATCGCGACAGTGTTCATGACCCTTGTGATCCTTACGTTCGGAGAGATAGCGCCGAAGAACCTGGCGAAGAGGAGGGCAGACCACTTTGCCCTGAAGCTCGCCGGTTCTCTGACCCTCGCGGTCACCGTGCTCACTCCGATCACCTGGTTCTTCATCAAGCTCAGCTCGGCGTTCACCAAGGAGTCAAAGAAAAACACCAGTCTCACGCTTACCGAAGACGAGCTGGTTGTGATGATCGATGAGATCGAAGAGGAAGGAACCCTGGAGAAGACCGAAAGCGATCTGATCAAGTCCGCCATCACGTTCGACGACACATCGATATCCGAAGTGTACATACCCAGAGTGGACATAGTCGCCGCCAGCAAGGACATCAGCATGGACGGGCTGAAGGAGATGTTCACTCACACCGGTTACTCCAGGATTCCCATCTACGACGGCAACATAGACCGCATCATCGGAGTGGTAAATGCAAAGGACTTCTTCAGAAGGGTCGTCAACCATGACAATTTTAACCTGATCGATATAATAAGGCAGGTCAAGTTCTTCCAGGAATCCGCAAGCCTGGCCGAGGTGCTGAACGCCCTGCAGAAGACCAAGGTCCACATGGCCGTGGTCCTTGACTCTTTCGGCGGTACCCTTGGCATCGTGACTTTGGAAGATATAATCGAAGAGCTTGTGGGCGAGATATGGGATGAGAGCGACGACGTCAAACTGCCCGTGGTGAGGGAAGCCGACGGCTCCTATACCGTGATCGGGGATGCCAACATCTACGATGTGATGGACGAGCTGGGGCTGAAGTTCGACCCAGAGGATTATGCGGACTACAATGTGAGCGGTTACATCCAGTATATGATAGGCGACATCCCGTACAGAGGTGTGGTGGTCGACAACGATAACGTCAAGATCACTGTGAAGTCGATAAAGGGCCGCCGTGTGAAGGAGGCCCGTTTCGATATCAAGGAAGTTCAGGAGCCGACCGGGGAAGGGAGCCGAGGTATTTCTTGAGGATATCGACGGCCAGTTCTTTCTTGGCAGGATATGACGCTATCTTGCAGGTCAGGGATACGACATCCCCTCCCGTTGCCACGATGTATGACCCAGATATCGCTTTCTGTTTGTCAAGGCGTATGTAGAATGTGCAGTCCTCGTCGATGCGTTCGTCAAGTTCGTCTATGATCCCGTCTATGGTGCTTTGACCGAGCTTCGCGAACATCTCATCGATGGGCTTCTGCCTGCTCAGCTCTGCGTCCATTACAACAGTGATGTTCCCCAGTTCGCCTTCGACGACGTCTTCGTTCCATTCGTCGGTACCGATGAACGTTTTGAACATCTCGGACACTTTTTCCTTATTTTCTGTGGCATAGCACATGACCCTGACCCTTATCCAGCGGAAAGTAGACTGCATATTTGTCACCCTCTTGGTTTCGGTTCGGCCTCGGGAAGCAGGCTGGCCAGCTCCTCGGCCCTGTGGGAGGACACCGCGACGACCGAGCTCTTTGTAAGGAACACGACCCCTGTTTCGCATCCTGCGCTGAGGTAGTTCCTGTAGCGCAGGCCGCGGAGGCCGACACCGGCAAAATTCCGTATGTCGTTCATTATGCCGTAGCGGCGGTCGCGGATCTTTTCCATCCGGTAATTTCTGGTCTTAAAGTATTTTATCGTAATTTTATCTTCGTAGACGTCGGTCTTGAGGATAAACAGCCTGGAGAAGATAAACATGAGAACGGTGACCGCGGCCATGACCGCGAACAGCCACCAGGTCACCCATCCGAGCGCGGCGCTGATCAGGATGAAAGCGTCCGTGGGAACGAGGATTGCGAGCAAGGCCCTTTCGACCACATCGGGAATAACCCGTATCCTCTCGCTGAAGATAGGTTCCATGGATGCGCATGGCAGGTCCCGGTTATCAATTTTCCGTAACATCTGGTATCTGCCGATATTGGGGGAATGTTTATATCATACATCTTTATTCAAGTCCCTTATTGGGCCCATAGCTTAGCCTGGTTGGAGCGCCCGGCTGATAACCGGGAGGTCATGTGTTCGAATCACATTGGGCCCACCACTTTCCATCTGGCTGGTCCGATTTTCCGAATTAATGTATTTATACGATTCACATTTTGTTTCCATTTTTTTCAACTCCTTTTTCCTCAGATGCTGAATTTCGTCATGGCGGAAGCCATGTCTACGATGTTCACTCCGATGTACTTCTTGCAGGTCGCGAGGTCTTCGTGGCCGAGCATGTCCGCTATCGTTTCGATCTTCACGCCATCCAGCCAAAGCTGCCGGCCGAAGGTTCTGCGCAGTGTGTGGTGACCGAGCTTTGCGCGGCCGAGAGCCTCCTGCGCGGCCGAGTTCATGCGGTTGTTCATCGCCTGCGCCTTGTGCTGCTCATATGTTCCGATCCCGAACCCGCGGCGATGTATCAGCAGATCGTCCGGGATTTTTGTCGTGGGTCTCCTGCGGAGAACGATGCCTACCTGTTCATTTCTCCATCTCATATAATCACCTAAAATCTCCTGTGTCCTCCGATGGTACGGCATGTAGCGGATCTTGTCGACGACCTTGCCTTTGCCGTCGATCCTGACGGTATCGCGCCCGAACGAGCTCACAGTGAGCCGCAGGACCTCTACGCGGCGCATTCCGAGGCACAGTTCGCAATGAATCAGAAGGTTCGTCAGGGGTTCCGCGAAATGATAATTGGCCAATGCACGGGCCTCGTTCGGCGAGAGCCAATCAACGTTCGGCCGGGAATCGTACGGCCACCTGATGTACATCTCGTCGATGGTGCTGTTGCCGTAGAACTTCATGAGCCCGGATATCGCCGCAATATATCCCCTGCGGGTTTTGACCGCAAGTTTGTCCCGATCGAAACAATCGAGA
>WOYN01000055.1 GCA_011620825.1 Candidatus Methanomethylophilaceae archaeon
GGACAACGGAATGCTCAAGGACGAGTCTTTGGAAGGTTCCGATGTCCGTGAAGGACTCACGGCGATCGTCAGCATAAAGATGTCCGACCCGCAGTTCGAAGGTCAGACGAAAGCGAAGTTGGGAAGCAGCGCGGCAATGTCCGCCGTCCTTTCGTTCACGAACGAGAAGCTTGCGGAATTCCTCCTCGAGAACCCCGTTCAGGCCCAGCTCATAGTAAAAAAAGGAATCAACGCGAAGGATGGCAGGGAGGCGGCGAGAAAGGCCCGCGAGGCCACCCGCAGGAAGAGCGTACTGGAAACTTCGACGCTGCCCGGAAAGCTTGCAGACTGTTCGGAGCGAGACCCGGCCAAATGCGAGCTGTACATCGTGGAGGGAGATTCGGCAGGCGGCTCCGCCAAACAAGGGAGGGACCGTAACTTCCAGGCGATACTACCCTTGCGCGGCAAGATCCTCAACGTCGAGAAAACAAGTCCCAGCAAGCTCCTAGACCACGAGGAGATCAGGAATCTGGCCATTGCGATCGGTGGCGGGCTGGGCATAGATTTCGATTTGACCAAGATAAGATACCACAAGATCATCATCATGACCGACGCCGATGTCGACGGAGCGCATATAGGGACACTGCTCCTGACCCTTTTCTACAGGCAGATGAGGCCGCTTATCGACCACGGCTATGTGTATATCGCAATGCCGCCTCTCTTCAGAGTCTACAAAGGTAAGAAGGAAGTCTATGCCTACAACGAGGAAGAGATGGTCGCCGCCGTGGCCGACCTCGGGCAGGGGGCAAATGTCAGCAGGTACAAGGGTTTGGGAGAGATGAACCCGCAGCAGCTGTGGGACACGACCATGAATCCTGAGACCCGTATAATGAAGAGCATATCCGTCGCGGACGGAATTATCGCAGACCAGCTGTTCTCTGTGCTCATGGGCGACGACGTTCAGCCCAGAAGGGAGTTCATCATCGAACACGCGCAAGAAGTCGTCAACCTGGATGTGTGATAAACATGGCCGAAAATCCTGCAGTAAGAGAAACCGCGGACGGGAGGGTCATGGACCAGACGATTGAGCGCGAGATGAAGCGTTCCTATATCGATTACTCTATGAGCGTCATAGTCGGGCGTGCGCTTCCCGACGTAAGAGACGGCCTGAAGCCGGTGCACCGGAAGATACTCTATGCAATGTTCGACATGGGAATGTCGTACAACAGGCCCCACAAGAAGTCCGCAAAGGTCGTGGGAGAGGTCCTCGCGAAGTATCATCCGCACGGTGATTCCGCAGCATACGATTCAATGGTGAGGATGGCCCAGTCGTTCTCGCTCAGATACCCGCTTGTCGACGGACAGGGTAACTTCGGTTCCGTGGACGGAGATCCGGCCGCGGCAATGCGTTACACCGAAGCGCGTTTGGCCAAGTTGGCCAACGAGATGCTGGTCGACCTCGACAAGGGGACCGTGGACTTCGTGGACAATTACGACGGGTCCCTTCAGGAACCCTCCGTGCTGCCGTCGAAGATGCCCAATCTGCTGGTTAACGGGTCGGACGGTATTGCAGTCGGAATGGCGACCAAGATGCCGCCCCACAACCTCAACGAGGTATGCGACGCGATAATCTACTACCTGGACAATCCCGAC
The DNA here is from genome assembly GCA_011620825.1 of Candidatus Methanomethylophilaceae archaeon. Taxonomy (GTDB): domain Archaea; phylum Thermoplasmatota; class Thermoplasmata; order Methanomassiliicoccales; family Methanomethylophilaceae; genus VadinCA11. Next base: position 1,633 of record WOYN01000055.1, read on the forward strand.
GCCGTGAGCGACGAGCTCATGGAGTTTGTGAAAGGCCCGGACTTCCCCACCGGCGGCATAATCTACGGGCTCTCCGGGATACAGTCCGCCTACAGGACCGGTCGCGGAAAGATCAGGGTTCGCGCCAAGACGCACATCGAGGAGATGGCCAACGGCAAGTCCCGCATCATAGTTGACGAGTTGCCCTACCAGGTCAACAAGGCCGTCCTCGTGGAGAACATCGCCGAATGCGTCAAGAACAAGGATATCGAAGGAATAACCGATCTGCGCGACGAGTCCGACAGGAACGGAATGCGCATAGTGATCGAGCTGCACAGGGACGCCATAGTCAACGTGGTTCTGGAGAATCTGTTCAAGAAGACCAACATGCAGACGACCTTCGGAGTGATCAATCTGGCACTTGTCGACAACAGGCCGACCCTCCTCTCGCTGCGCGACATGATCTTCCATTATGTCAATCACAGGGACGAGGTCGTCAGGCGCAGGACACAGTATGAGCTGTCCGCCGCCGAGAAGAGATATCACGTCATCGAAGGACTGATCAAAGCACTCGAGATGCTCGACGAGACTCTGGCGCTGATACGCGCATCGGATGATGCGGAGGAGGCCAACAACGGCCTTCAGTCTCTGCTTCAGATCGACCAGGAGCAGGCCAAGGCCATATTGGACATGCGCCTGCAGAAACTGACGGGCCTGGAGATCGAATCGCTCAGAGAAGAGTATGAGGACCTGATCAAGCTGATGGCAAACCTGAGGGACATACTCGCAAAGGAAGAGCGCATCAGGGCCATAATCAAAGAAGAGCTCCTGCAGATGAAGGCCGATTACGGGGACGAGCGCCGCACCGAGATAAACATGTCTGCGATCGACACCGACGAGGAGGACCTGATCCCCAGAGAGGATGTCGTGATCATGATAACCAAGAGCAGCTACATCAAACGTATCCCGCTGTCCACATACAAGCAGCAGGGCCGCGGCGGAGTCGGGCTCATGGGTATGCAGACCAAGGAAGAGGACAACGTAGCGGCGATGTTCATCACATGCTCCCATGATTACGTGATGTTCATCACAAACCACGGCCGCCTCCACTGGCTGAAAGCGTACAGGATTCCCGAGGGCAGCAGGCAGTCGAAAGGCAAGCCGATCGTCAATCTGCTTTCGGACCTTGAGGAAGGCGAGTTTTCGGTCAACACGATATGTGTCAGCGAGTTCTCGGACGACAAGTACCTGATGTTCTGCACCGACGACGGAACGGTCAAGAAGACCAGGCTCAGCGCATACGGCAATGTCAGAAAGAAAGGTATCAAGGCCATAAAGTTCCAGGACAACGGAAAGCTGATTGAAACGTCGATATGCACCGATGGAGACCAGGTCATCATCGCTTCCCGCGCCGGACAGGCTGTGAGGTTCGAC
>WOYN01000119.1 GCA_011620825.1 Candidatus Methanomethylophilaceae archaeon
TGGTCCGCAGGACGCCCGTGGTCGTCTCCTCGTTCGCTCCCTTGACGTTGTTGAGGACGTCCCTGCGGTTCGTGTGCAGCATGGCGATCAGGTCCGCACCGTCGTCGATGATGTAATCGGGCCCCATGTTCAGCACGCTGTTCAGGTTTGTGCAGTACTCGGAATTCGTCTCCCCTTTCCTTGCATACACGTTAAGGCCGTACTCCTCTTTGAGCGCCAGCGCCACCGAGTCGTCCGTGGAGAGGGGATTGCAGCTGGCCAGCCTGATGTCCGCCCCTGCCTCTGCCAGCGATATGGCCAGTATCCCCGTCTTCGCTTCGGTGTGAAGGGCCATTCCGATCTTCAGGCCCTTGAGGGGCTGCTCGTCCGCGAAGCGCTTCCTCAGAGCCTTCATGACCGGCATGTGGTCCTCTGCCCAGTGGAGTTTCAGTACACCTTTTTTAAGTTCGTCCATTTTCTTCATGCTCCTCGAATTCCGCCATCAGCGCCTCGCAGATAGACGTTACCGTATCCCTCCGTGTCGCGCGGTTATCGTAACCTTTTATTATTTCCGCTATCTGGGTCTTTTGGCCTTTGAGCTCTTTCGCGAACTCTCTGATGTTCGCCAGGGCCCTGTTCATCTCGTCCGAGATGGAAACCGTTGCCATCCTCGACGTACGAGACAGCGGGTTCAAATCTATAGATATGACGGTCTTGCCCATTGCCGCGAGCGCTTCGGCCCGGTCGCCGTCCTCTATGGGGACCAATATGACGTCGCTGCCGAATATTCCCTCTCTGGTACAAAGCGCACGGTCGGACGCGAGGCCGGGTATCCTGGCATCCGGTTCGCGCCCCAATACATCCGTGGCACCTTCGGATTCCATATGATCTATGATGAGGTTCATCCGCTCCTCGGTCCTGTGGAATATGTTCACTTCGATCCTGGCGTTAACCTCCTCGGCCACCCCGATGAGCTCCTTCGCCCCCAGGGCCGCCGCGTTGCCGTTGACGCAGACGACGGGTTTCGAAGCATTGAGCAGAAAAGCCGCCGCGGCCTTCTCGGATTTGAGAGCTGGCACGATCGATCTTTCGCCCATCAGGTAATCGAACGCCTCGCCCCTGCCGTGGGATATCAGGCCGGTGGGGTCCACAATGCCGCGCCCGACCATGTCCGCCAGTTTCTCGCGTGTCACCAGCGACCTGTATCTGGGATGGTCTTTGGGAACCGTCATGCACGAACAACCGCAATCAGTGATTTAAGGACTATCGTTAAGTATTCTCTGTTATTAACCCGAAACGTATGCCTGACGTACGCATAGTGCTTGTGGGACCGAAATTCGAAGGAAACGTGGGTGCGATAGCCAGATTGATGGCCAACTTCGATTTCGAAGACCTATGCATGGTGAACCCCTGCGAGATCGGCGACGACGCGTTCAGACGGGCCAAGCACGGCTCCCACATACTCGAGAACGCCAGGACCTTCGGTACGCTGGAGGATGCCTTGGACGGCTGCTTCCTCGTCGCCGGAACCAGCGGCACGATAACGAAAGGACCCACGAACTATGCCCGCATCCCCATCCCCCCGGAGAAATTCGCCGAAAGCGTGAAGGATTACGGGGAGAAGATCGCCCTGGTGCTCGGGAGAGAGGACATAGGGCTCTACCAGGAAGAACTGGACCGTTGCGACGTGTTCGTGAACATACCCTCCAGCGACATGTATCCCACTCTCAATCTGTCCCATGCAGCCGGGATAATAATGTACGAGCTTTTCGGGACGTGCCACACGACGCCGAGCCCCGAACCCGCAGACACCCGCGAGAAAGAACTCATGTTCGGGTTCTTCGAGGACCTTCTGGACGCGGTCGACTATCCCGAGGTCAGGAGGGAACGCACCTCGCTGATGTTCAGGAAGATGATGGGACGTTCGATTCCCACCAAGTACGAATACAACACGATAATGGGTGTTTTCGGAGATGCCGTCAAAGGACTCAGGGCCGGTAAGGGACGGGAATGAATACCATGGTGCCGGCACGTCCGCTTTCTATTATTTCCGGGATTATCCCGGTCATCGAGCACACCTCGTCCGATATCGTCTTTCTGAAGCGGTATGTTTCCCTGTCCGCATGTATAACGGCCTTGCCGTAAGCGGGGTCCGATCTGAAAAGCGGGTTTTTCATCGCCTCCGGGACCTTTTCCTCCGGCTTTCCGCCGCCGACCGCATTCAGAGTGTATACTTTCTCGGCGAATATGCTGAAGAACGGCCCGTCCATCATCTCCGCGATGCGGCATATCGCATCCCTCGCGGTTCCGTCGGCGGATGCGATGACCTCTTCGAAGGAAGAGGCCGGGCTGCCGGCGGCCACCATGTCCAGGCCGATCTGTACCGTTCTATCGGTATATCCGATAAGTTCCCTCATGGAATCGTAAGCCTTCTTGCCGCGTCCCTCGAACTCCATCGGAACGCATATCACGGAGACCGTACGGGAGCCGCCGGCCCGCGCGCGCTGTGCCAGCAACGGGGCCATGCCCGTTCCGGTCCCGCCTCCGAGCCCCGCGGCTATTATAACATTCCCGTATCCGTGTACAAGCTGGTCGATCCTGTCCGCGTAGTCTTCCGCCAGCGCCCTGCCGACGGAGCTGTCGCCCTTGCAGCCTCTGATGCTGTCGGGCACCATCGGGATATCGCTTTCGGAATCCGTATTGATAAGTGCGGTCCGTATGCATTCCGTATCGATGCGGCGGACGATGTTGCTCCCCGCTCCGCCGCATCCGACCGCAAGGGTCTTCACCCCCTGTCCTCCGGACGCATCTTCGACCTGATGTACTAGGTGACGGCGTTGCGTACCGCATCGTCCATGGATACGGCGTCGCCTTCCTTCACCAGATTCTCCAGCTCCGTCGCCCTTTTCCTCGGTATCTCGACCGTCATCTTCGAGATGTTGTCGGGCGTGAACTTTATCGATATGAAATTTTCCACGGCTTCGCGCAGTATATCCGAAAGATTCTGATACTCGCCGCTGTCCACCAGCGTCCTCAAAAGGGCCA
>WOYN01000006.1 GCA_011620825.1 Candidatus Methanomethylophilaceae archaeon
TTGTCGCCTGCCTCTGATTATCATCGAAATACGCCGGGACCGTTATCACGGCCTTGTCTACGGTCTCTCCGAGGAACGACTCCGCATCCCTCTTTATCTTCTGAAGGATGAATGCGGAGATCTGCTGAGGGGTGTACTCCTTCCCGTAGACCCTGATCTTCTCGTTGGTCCCCATCTTCCTCTTGACGTTCTTTATCGTCCCCTCGGGGTTGGTGACCGCCTGCCTCCTCGCCGGCTCTCCGACGAGCAGCTCGCCTTCTTTTGTAAACGCGACGTATGACGGGAAGGACTTCCCGCCGACGCTGGTACCCTCAGCGCTGGGAATCATGGACGGCCTTCCGCCCTCCATGGCCGATGCTGCTGAGTTGCTTGTTCCCAGATCTATTCCTATTATTCTTGACATATCGCTCACTCCTTGTATTTTTCCTCTGCCGTATCGACGGCTTCACGGCACTCGGACCGCTCCGGGGCCTTGGTGACTTTCACTTTCGAATATCTCAGGACGCGGTCGCCGCTGGCGTATCCTTTCTGGAGTACTTCGGCGACCCTGCCGTCATCTTCCGCATCCACTGTGCACAGGGCCTCATGGAACTTCGGGTCGAACATTCCGTCTGTCTTTATCTCCTCTATACCGTATCCGGCCAGAGTCTTCATCAGATTCTGGCGCACCTTCTTTATGCCGCGGACGAACTCGTTGTCCTCATCGGTGCTGTCCAAGGCCCTGTCCAAGTCGTCCAGCGTTGTGAGCAGGTCGGCGGCCAGACCGTCGACCGCGTGTTTCTTGAACTCCTCTATGTCCCTGAGGGACCTCTTACGATAGTTGTCAAAATCCGCCTGTATCCTCTTGGCAACGTTGAGATATTGGTCTGCAAGCTCCCTTGCCTCTGCCAACTCGTCCTTGGCCGGCGCCTCTTCGCACAGCGCATCCTCTGCCGCAGGTTCTTTCTCTTTATCTCTTTTCATTTTTTCTCCAGACCTACCAGTCATCTGCAATCATCTCAAGGGGATAATAATGTTAAAGGGGGCCTGTGGCCCCCTGTTTATTTGCAGTTTTAATCGTCGTCCATTCCGGGAGGCATTCCGCCTTCTCCGACGCCCAGGTCCTTGGATGAACCGGAGGAGGCGATGACATCGTCGATCCTGAGGATCATGACGGCCACATCGGTTGCGGAGTTGATCGCATGCTTTCCAACCCTGTAGGGCTCGATGACATTGAGCTTCGCCATGTCTTCGACCTTTCCGCTGAACGGGTTGATGCCTGCGGTAATATTGCCCGCCTTGTGCTGCTTCCTCATCTCGATGATCATATTGATCGGGTCAAGTCCCGCGTTCTCGGCGAGGGTGGTCGGAATGACCTCCATCGCGGACGCGAACGCCTCGAGGGCTATCTGCTCCCTTCCGCCTACGGTCGCGGCGAACTCCCTGAGCCTCATGGTGATCTCCATCTCTTTGGAGCCGCCTCCGCACTCGATGAGTCCGTCCTCGACCGCAACCCTTACTGCCGACCAGGCGTCCACGAGAGATCTTTCGACCTCGTCGACGATATGGTTGGTTCCGCCTCTCACCAGAACGGAAACAGTCTTCGGGTCGCTGACATCGGTGATGAACGTCATGTCCTCGTCCTCGACCTTCCTGAGCTCGACGAGCCCTGCGGACCCGAGGTCGGCGGCGGAGATATCGGATATCTTGTTCACGATGGACGCGCCGGTGGACCTGGCAAGCCTGTCCATGTCGCTCTTCTTGACACGCCTGCAGGCATAGATCCCCTCCTTTGCAAACAGGTGCTGGGCGAGGTCATCGATGCCCTTCTGGCAGAACACGACGTTCGCTCCTGTGCTCTTTATGCTCTGGACCATCTTCTTCAGCATGTTCTCCTCCTCTGCGACGAAGAGGGAAATCTGGCTGGGGTCGGTGATCTGGATCTTTGCGTCGACCTCGGTCTTCTTGACCTCGAAGGCGGCGTCGACCAGTGCGATCTTGGCGTCTTTTATCACTTTAGGCATGTTGGGCTGGACGGGCTCCTTGTCTATGATCAGACCCTTGTACAGTTTGGACTCTTCCATCCTCCCTCCGGCCTTCTTGACCGTCTGGATGTTCTTCAGGTCGACAGTGTAGCTGCCGTCTTTTCCCTTCTCGGCGACAGTCTTTATCGCTTCTACGACAAGCTCGGAGAAGTACTCTTTGGAGCCGCTGACCTGTTTGCTTATCATTGCGATCTCGGCGATCTGTTTGAGGGTCTCCTCGTCTGTCAGAGAGACCTTCTTCGCAATCTCCCTGAGGATCTCCTGGGCTTTGTCGTTGGCAAGCCTGTAACCGGCCGTGATTATGGTCGGGTGGACGTTCGCATCGATGAGGTCGACGGCCTTCTTCAGAAGCTCGCCGGCGATGATGACGGAGGTTGTCGTTCCGTCCCCTACCTCGGTGTCCTGTGCTTTGGCGACTTCGACCAGCATCTTGGCGGCGGGGTGCTGCACGTCCATCTCTTTGAGGATCGTCACACCGTCGTTGGTGATGACCACGTCCCCGATGGAGTCCACGAGCATCTTGTCCATGCCTCTGGGGCCCAGACTGCTCTTTACAGAGTCTGCGATGGCCCTGGCGGCGGTGATGTTGTTGTTCTGAGCTTCTTTTCCTTTGCTTCTCTTTGTTCCTTCTCTGAGAATCAGAATAGGTGCGTTACCCATACCCATGTTTTTTAGCCTCCAATTAATTCCATTTGGTGGATTCTGGTTGGATAAAGTTTGTTCTTCTATATAAACATATCAATTACATCTCACGCTATCCGGGCCATAAATCTGCCGTTCAGTGTATGAACAGCATCTCGCGGTATTTGGGGAGCGGCCACATCAGGTCGTCTATTATCATTTCCAGCGCGTCCACGTGCTCCCTGGTGCTCTCCATCAGAGGGACCGCCTCGTCGTGGAACCTGATCGAGCGCTCGCGCTCTTCCTCGGTATGTGCCAGCTCGTCGCATAGGGCGTCCATCTTCTTGGCCATGCTGCGAGCTTCCGATATGTGCGAGGATATGTCCCTTATAAGGTCGACCTCGTTCGAGGCGAGCGTCCTGAACTCTGCCGCCGGGAACGATTCCTTGATCTTCGACACATTGTCCAGCAGGACGGACTGGTATCTGGTCGCCACCGGCAGTATGTGGTTGAGCGTCATGTCACTCAGGACCCTGGATTCGATCTCGATCTTCCTGCCGTACTGCTCCCAGAGCACTTCCGCCCTCGACTCCCTCTCCGTCTCCGTCAGGACGCCTGTGTCCGCATAGAGCTCTTTCGCCCTGGGTGACAGCATCGCATCGTACACCAAGGGAACGGAAGTCTCGCAGTCCAGGCCCCTGCGTGCGGCCTCGGCCCTCCATTCATCGGAATAACCGTTGCCCTCGAAGCATATGTCGCGACAGTTCCTGTATGTCAGGCATATCTCGTCCAGTATGGCCCTTTCGGTCTGCACCCCGTCGGCGATCCTGGCGTCGACCCTCATCTTGAACTCTTTGAGCTGTTCCGCGACGACCGAGTTTATGATCGTGATGGCGGAAGAGCAGTTCGCCGAAGAGCCCACGGCCCTGAACTCGAACCTGTTGCCGGTGAACGCGAACGGGGACGTCCTGTTCCTGTCCGTGTTGTCGACCAGTATCTCCGGTATATGGGGGATTCCGAGGCTGTAGCCCGACTTCTTGCCTATCTTCACCATATTCTTGGACTCGAGCAGCTGCTCGAACGCAGATGTTATCTGGGTGCCCAGGAACACCGACATTATCGCCGGTGGGGCCTCGGCCGCTCCGAGCCTGTGGGCGTTGGTAGCGGTCATGATCGCGGCCTTGAGAAGCTGGTTGTTCTTGTAGACGGCCATGAGAACGTTCACCGTAAGGGTCAGGAACCTCAGGTTCTCCCCGTCGGTCTTCCCGGGGGACATCAGGGGTATCCCGTCCCCGGTGCCCAGGGACCAGTTGCAGTGTTTGCCCGAGCCGTTGACGCCTTTGTAGGGCTTCTCGTGGAGCAGCGCCCTGAACCCGTGACGCTTCGCTGTGGGCTTTATTATGGACATCAGCATCAGGTTGTGGTCGATCGCCAAGTTCGCTTCCTCGTACACGGGGGCCACCTCGAACTGGTTCGGGGCCACCTCATTATGTCTGGTCTTTATCGGTATGCCGAGCTTGTAGCATTCAATCTCGAGGTCCTTAAGAAACTCCAGGACCCTCTGGGGGATCGAACCGAAATAATGGTCGTCCAGCTGCTGGCTCTTGGCGCTCTCGTGCCCAACGAGAGTGCGTCCGGTCAGCATCAGGTCTGGGCGTTGCGAGAACAGAGCCGAATCGACCAGGAAGAACTCCTGCTCCCATCCGAGGTACGATTCGACGTTAGCTCCGCGGATCCCGAAGTACTCGAGTATCTCGGAGGCCGCCTTGGATACGGCCGCCTTGGACCTGAGCAACGGCGTCTTGTAGTCCAGGGCCTCCCCTGTATATGATATGAAGACCGTGGGGACGCACAGCACATCCCCGATGATGAAGGCGGGCGAAGAGGGATCCCATGCCGTGTACCCGCGGGCCTCGAACGTGTTGCGGAGGCCGCCGTTGGGGAACGACGACGCGTCCGGCTCCTGCTGGCATAGCAATGCGCCGGAGAAGGTCTCCAGCGATTCGTCGCGGCCGTACGGTGTCGCGAAGGAGTCGTGCTTCTCGGCCGTCCCGCCTGTCAACGGCTGGAACCAGTGGGTGTAGTGGGTTGCCCCCATGTCCATCGCCCAGCGCTTCATGCCCTCGGCGACATGCTCGGCAACGGAAATATCGAGGGTCTTGCCGCTTTCTATCGATTCATATATGGACCTCCTTGTCTCCTGGGACAGGTACTTCCTCATGTTCTTCCTGTTGAACACGTTGCACCCGTAATAATCGGAAACGTTGGCACTCGGCGGCACCGCTTTCACCGGTTCTCTTCCGAACGCCCTCTCCACAGCCGCAAACCTGCTGTTGTCCATGCTGTGACGAGCGATTTATTTCATATAAAGTTTTCCGAACCCCTCTGACAAATGTATCTATTATTAAAATCGAATTAGACAAACGTCTAATAATATTTAAAATAATCAAGACCTGCTCTACTCAATGGAGAACGGGTTCTTGTTCAGTGGCGGTTGGACGTCCGGTTCGATGTTCGCATTGAGGTCGTTCAAATAGTATTTTACCCTGATAAGCAATCCTCTGCCGAAGGAAAAACATGGCTCTCTCACTTTTCAAAGATGCAGATACCCTGTACGAACAAGCCTTGGACCTGATAAAGCAGGGCGAGTTCGACAAAGCCCGTGCCAGACTTATGAAGTCCATAGAGAAGGACGGCGGGCCCGACGACATTTCGGCGGTCCTTGTGGGCATGATAGATCTTCGCGGACGGTTGGGCGACATCGCTGCGTACAGGAATCTGCTCGATGCCTTGAAGGCCACCAGGGCCAAGGAGTTCACGTTCGGTCTGACCACAGTCAACATAGCCTCGATGATCGTGCAGTGCGAACTGGCGATCGAAGAGATTCGGACATTCAATATGAACGGACCTTCGGCCGTGTTGCTGGAGAAAGGAGACAAGCTCCTGAAACTGGCGCAGAGGTATCAGGCCGAGGTGGGCAACGAGACGCTCAAGACGAACGAGATCTTCCTCAACGACACGACGAGGACCGGCATCAGGGAAGGGCTGGTCCTGTTCGCGATGGGATACGAGTCCCTGGCCCTGGGGACCGTCTGGGACGACCCAAGAAAGGCCGCGGAGTACCAGCAGATTGCCTATGGATACAGGAAACAGGTCGGGGACACTGGAGAGGCCAACCTCAAACTGGTCAACGATTATTCCAGGACGTGCAGGTGCTGGTTCTGCGGAAGGACCGCCTCCGGCCTGGGAATCCACTTCTTCCCGATATCCAGCGAGATCTCGCCTATGCTCAGGAAGGACGACGGCGAGCCTCTCAGGTCCGAGGCCGACGATTACGGTGCAATATACGCTTGCAGAGCATGCTACACGGGCATCTCCAAAAGGGCGGACGATGTCGCTAAAGCATATCATGCCCAGGCCATGAGCGAGATTAGGGCCGTGGAGGCGAGGCTGCAGGCGGAGATATCTGCCCTGTGGGCCGCCGTCAGATCGGTAAGGTGATTATTTGGACGACATGATAATGCTCAGGTGCAAATACTGCGGTGCGCCGTTCGAAGCGAAGGACGTCGAAGCCAACACGCCGTACATAACGTGCCGCAGCTGCGGCACCACCCAGCAGCGCATAGACGCCAAGGCGTATCTCGACCAGGTCATGGACCAGGTCAGGTCATGGGTCAGCAGCGCGATGCCGGGCGGTTTCTCGATGTCCCAGGCCGAGAACGTGGACTCGATAGCCAGGCACAACATATATGTTACCAACGTAAGGCCCAGGATATCCGCCGAGATAACCGAATACAGGTTTGCGGCGAACACCCTGATGACCAATCCGCTATTCGTGATGCCCTTCACCACCGACAAAACTGCCAAGCCCGTGCACACGTCCGCATCGGCCTTCGAGTTCGATGCGAAGATCAAGGGACTTTCGCCCCTAGCCGTCGACAGCAACGACCGCAAGGAGATCACGACCGCCGAGAACATCGTGAAATCGTATGCTCTTATAATCAACAATGTAAAACTATTGCAGGAGAACAAACCGGGGAGGTACCTGCTCATGAGCAATAACTTCTCGCAGGCTTCGGAGATGCTGTCGAAATCCAGCGAGTATGCACCTGCGTCCAAGCGCTTCTCGGCGCTTGCAGAGGCATGCACAGGATGCGAGAAGCTTCTGAACGGGGACTCGCTGGGAAGCATCGGCCACCTCGAAAAGAGCGTCAACGGCCTGAGGGAGGTGAAGGACAACCTGTTCTCCGTGCCCTCGATGGCCATGATGTACCAGGGTGTTGAGCGCGAACTGTCGCAGGTAAGTGCGGTCGCCGACCTGGTCAAGAGCTCGTCCTCGACAGGCGGGGACGCCGTGAAAACGCTCGCGGCGCTGGCAAAGATCTCCGAAATACAATATCCTAATGTCAGCAACTGGACCATATTGAGGACGAAAGACAGGAACAGCGAGCTGTTCCAACACCTTTCTCAGGCACTGAGCGCGAGGAGCGGTTCCGGGACGATGATGATAACGTCGGGAGACGGGGACTATCTGTTCCCGTTCTGGGATGTGGATCTCAGATACAGCTTCGTGACGGGCGCACTCTGGTCCAAGAAGAGCGTCGAGGTTGCGGAGGACATCCTGATCCCGGGGGATTTCACCATCGACTCGGGATGCCTCACAAATCCGGCCTCGGGGGTCACCGACATATTCGCGCTCTGTCCGGAGAAAAGCATACTGGCGGGCCTGCGCGGGTCAGAGGTCAGCATCAGCGGCGGCGAGGGAATAGGGTCCCTGTCCGACACTGCGAGGCCCGGCAGCCCCGGCGCCAGGAAGATAATAGTCCCGCTCAGCACCAAGAAGGAGGCCGAGCATCTAACCGAGAACTATCTGGTTCAGCGCATGCAGAGCAACAGCAAACTAAGGCTGAGCAAACCGTACGTGAAAAACCTGATATATGTCCCGTGCAAGGTATCCGGGACCACTGTTGTCGTCAACGGGTTCGGAAAGCTGCTGCCCGAGAGGATAAAAAGGACAGACATCAATCAACTGATAGTATTATAATGGATACAAGAGGAGAAAGAGGAAATGACAAACAAGGACAAGTTGGCCAACAGGACCCTGTCCGCAGTGATCGGCTCGATGTTCCTGATCGCGGTGGTTATCGGTCTGGTAGCATACAGCGTAATGAACGACGGGATCAGCATCATCCTCTGGGTCGTGCTCATCGTAATGGGAATAACATTCGCCGTAATGTCCCCCATGCAGAGGGACGGTGGGACGAACTTCGGCCCGAGCAACAGCGACTATAACCTGGTATTGGGGGTGCTGATGCTGGTCATCGGCATCGCAGGCTACATGTGGTCCTACACCGACCTCGGTTGGCTGGCCCCCGTAGCTTTGATACTCCTGGCCGTGGCAGCGATCGGAATCATTATTACATTTAAGAACAGGAAGTGAACGGACATGCCTTTAGACGACACAGTTGGAAGCCAGATGAAAGACAACACCTCTCTGGTGGAGCGCATCGGACTTTACATCCCCATATACAAGGGATACAAGGAAAAGAACCTCCGCAGGGACGAGGACAGAGCGATAAGGCAGGAAGTTGCCCGCACGCTCGAAGGCGCGAAGAACGACCTCGCGACCATCCAGAGGGCGGCGATAAAGGACCTGGAGCTCATGAGAGACACCGAAAGGATCCGCGCGAAGGTGGACAAATATCATATCTCCGTGCAGAAGGCGGTAAACGGTTACAGCGGATGGCACGCATCCGTAAAGATCCTGGAGAGCGAGCTGGACGATCTGGTCTCGTGGGACGCTAAACTGGTGGGCGAAACGGTGCTCCTGAGAAAAGAGGTCGCCGATCTTGTGAAGAAGATAGACGAAGGCGAATACGCCATAAAAGGCCTCCTTCGCGAGATCGAGAAGACCGTCGACAGCATGATCGAGGATTACAACCACAGAGAAACCGTGATGAAAGGATTCATGGAAGGGGTCAAGGAGTGATTTGAATGGCAGAAAAGAAAACCAATGTGGTAAACTGGGAAAACCAGGGCCCTGACGATATCATCTATACATACGAGTACAACGACCTCAGGACGCTTACGTCCGTAACCGTCCCGGAACACGCTGTCGCGCTGTTCATCAGGGACGGCCAGCTCACCGGCGTCCTGGAACCGGGAAGGCACTCGGTGATGTCGTCGAACATTCCGTGGCTCACAAAGCTCTACCAGCTCGCGCTGGGCTTCAAGGAGACGCCGTTCAAGGTCCAGATCATATACGTCTCGCTGAAGATGTTCAACGGGAAGTGGGGCATCAGAGGAATGATAAAAGCGGCGCAGGAATACGACGTGCCGATCACCCTCATGGCGAACGGAGATTACCAGTTCCGCGTCAAGAAAGAGGATGTTGCCGTGTTCTTCACGCAGATCGTCGGAGGCATGAGCGCCTACAGCACCGGTGACGTCAACGCGTTCATGAAGAGCTTCATCAACGAGCAGATAACGCAGCAGCTCACCGAGCAGTACTATATGGACGTGTACACGAACCTCGAGAGGGCGTCCACTTCCACCAAGGCGCTGATCGAGCCGTACTTCACGCAGAGGGGCATAGAGCTGCTCGCACTGAAGATCTCGGAGCTCAGGACCACGGACGAGGACATGGAGAAGGTCTTCCAGTACCTGCAGTTCAGCTCCAAGAACGGAGAGGCCTTCAAGAGGTACGCCGTAATGGACCGCATGGCCGACGCCATAGGCAATTCCGAAGGAGGTGCCGCCGTCGGTACGGGGATGCTCCTGTTCCCGCAGATGTACCAGCAGCTCCAGCAGCAACAGGCGTCCCAGCAACAGCAGCCCGGGCAGACCCCAAAGGTCCTGTGCCCCTACTGCGGAACACCCAACGAGTACCCGTACAGATTCTGCGGAAACTGCGGAAAGCCGTCTCCCCAGCAGCAGGCCGAGGAAGAGAAGAGGAGCCGGCCCGCAGTTCAGCAGCAGGCCGAGCAGGCCGCCGCCGCACCCGTCTCTGCCGGCGGACAGAAGAAGTTCAATATCTGTCCGTACTGCGGAGAGGACCTCAGGGGACTTGCCAAGACCCCGAAGTTCTGTCCGTACTGCTCCGAGCAGCTGAACTGAAACCGATTAGCCGGCCCCGGCCGGCCCTTCTTACTTTTTAATCCACCCTGCAGAATATCTTTGTCCGGATCCTGCGCATATGACCGATATTTTGTATTTCATTGTTTTTAGAATATTATTCTACGAAATTCGTAGTTTTTATTCGTTTATTGACGTAAATCGTTAAACGATTGATATAAATAGTAGTAGTGAGTTGTATAGATTGGAGGTAAGTGGCTATCGGCAAACGAAACAACACAAGGATCTGCGGCGAAGATTGTTCAATATGGTACTGCGGTAACAAAGAGCAGAAGACTGGCCTGATGGCTCTTTACTCTGATTGACCCTCTACAGAACAGTCTGCAAGACTCGACTGATGACCGCAACAACCCCGGCAGAGCCGGGCCCTTACCCCTCTCGGGGGCCTTTGGATTTTTCCCGATAATCGGCTTTTTATACTGACCTGCCTGTTCTTATGGCGCTCACATGAAGACAGTCGGCGATTATATCCAGACCATACCGGACTTTCCGACCAAAGGAATAATGTTCAGGGACATCACGACGGTTCTGCAGGACAGCGAGGGATTCGCTCTTTCGATCGACGGCATCGTCGACATGTTGAAAGGCGTGGACTTCGACCTTGTGGCGGGGTCCGAATCCAGGGGCTTCATATTCGGGGCCCCCGTCGCGTATGCATTGAAGAAGGGCTTTATCATCGTGAGGAAGAAGGGCAAGCTCCCCAGAGCGACCATATGCCAGGAATATGACCTGGAATACGGGACCGCCACGCTGGAGATGCATAAAGACTCCATTAGACCAGGGCAGAAGGTTGTTATCGTTGACGATCTGATTGCCACCGGCGGCACCACCGATGCCATGATCAAGATGATCGAGAGGCTCGGCGGAGAGGTTGTCAAAATATGCTTCGTCATCGAGCTCGCCGGGCTCGGAGGCAGAAAGAAGCTGGAAGGGTACGACGTCGAGTCGCTTGTCGTGTACCCTGGCAACTGACCGGGACGGTTTTCGGGCACCGGATTCGAGCTCCGTCGTTCGAAATTACGACCTCGTGCCCCGGGCTCGACGCTGACGATCCCGTTGCGGTCGCATACGGTGAATTTATTTGCGGCCATGAACGGAAATCCATGTGGCGCCTGCCGTCGCGACGGAACCGTCCCCGTACCAACGCGTTCGGTGCCGTGGGAAAATGGCGGACCCCCTGGGATTCGAACCCAGGTCATCGGCTTCGAAGGCCAACAGGATGATCCTCTACCCCAAGGGTCCACACGACCTCTACCGTTGAAGCCTTATTTTTATTATCCGTTTCTTGCTCCGTCGGGACAAGTCTTTATCCACGTTCTCTCATAACGCAGCAATGACAAAGGTCGTAATGAACCACGGTGCCGGCGGGGAAGCGATGCAGGAATTCCTGTCGAAACATATCATCTGCCATTTTCCCAAGGTAAAATCGGATGTTCCGCTGGATTCGATGGATGATTCCGCCGTCGTGGACGGCATCGTTTTCACAATCGACGGACACACCGTCAAGCCGCTATTCTTCCCGGGCGGAGATCTGGGCAGGATCTCGATCTCTGGAACCGTCAACGATATAGCCGTCATGGGCGCGAAGCCCCTTGCCATCGGCTGTTCTGCGATAATCGAGGAAGGCCTCGATATCGATATCGTCGACAGGGTCATGTCGAGTGCGGGAAGGACATGTCTGGAATGCGGTGTACCCATCGAGACCGGCGACACGAAGGTCGTGGAGGCGGGCGCGGTAGACCAGATGTTCATGGCCACTTCGGCCATAGGAAGAAGGTCCGAATACCTGGACTCCAACTTTGCCAAGGCAAAGGAATACCGCAGCGTCACCGACAGCTGGTGCACCGATTCGAACATGGCGCCGGGCGACGCCGTAATCGTCTCCGGCTACGTCGGGGACCATGGAGTCGCATTGATGTCCTTCCGCGAAGGGTACGGGTTCGAGAGCGAGGTCCAGAGCGACGTGGCCCCGCTGAACATGATGATCGAGAAGGCGCTCGGGGTAGGCGGCATCGTCACGATGAAGGATTCGACGCGGGGGGGCCTTGCGAACACTCTGAACGAGCTCGCATCCAAGTCCCGCGTGGAGATCGACGTCGAATATACGTCGATCCCCCTCAGGGACGGCGTCGTGAACGCGTGCGACATCCTGGGCATCGATCCGCTCAGCATAGGGAACGAGGGCAAATGCGTCGTGGCCTGCGTCCCCGAAATGGCAGACGCGGTACTGAAGACGCTAAGATCTACCCCGGAAGGGAAGAACGCATCCCTGATCGGATATGCCAGCAAAGGCCCCGGAAGGGTGATACTCAGGACAGAGGTAGGCGGCAGACGCATACTGGAGCCGCCCATCGGCGACCCCGTCCCAAGGATCTGCTAAGTAACCGCGGTCATTTGATATAGCCGTAACATATGCGTTGAACGAGCAAATATGGTTACATTCTTACCTTTCCCAGGATATAGGCCCGCGATCGGAAGCGAAGAATCTATTGGCGACAGGATCAGCCCCCCCTACGATGTTATCGATCCATCTTACCTGGTGGAACTGCAGGGCCACGCCCACAACATCACCAGGCTGACGCTTAACCCGGACCGGGACAAAAGATACCGCAGCTCAAGGCAGGAATTGGACAGATGGATCGCTGAAGGTTCGCTGAAACAGGACGGGGACTCTTTCTACATCTACGAGCAGACGTTCGAGGACGAAGGCAGGAAGATGACCCGAACGGGCATCGTCGGAATACTGAAGACCGAGCCTTACGAGGACGGCAACGTTGTTCCGCACGAGGAAACGTTCTCCAAGGTAAAGGCCGACCGCCTGAACCTGCTCAGGGACATGGAGTCCCATTTGGAATCTATATTCGGCATTTATGATTCATTCAATCCCGAATTGAACAGGAAGATCAGGGATAATGCTATGCTTGTCTACAGGTACGTCGACAGCGACGGCGTTGAACACAAGTATTACCGTCTGTTCGACGAGAAGATCTGTAACGAGATAACGTACGAACTGAGCGACCAGAAGATGCTGATCGCCGACGGCCACCACAGGTACGAGACCGCTCTTGCGTATTCCCGGGAGAACCCCGGCTCCGAAAAGAAAGGCTACGTTCTCGCCACCCTGGTGTCCTCCGCGGACCCGGGACTGTCGATCCGGCCGACGCACCGCCTCATTAAGACCGAGAGCATTTCCGAGAAGAACGCGATCAGGAAGATATCCGATTCACTGGAAATCAAAGAAGTCTCAGAGGAAGAGATGGAGGAGAGCCTGGAAAACTGGATGATGGGGCTCATGTTCCGTTCCGGAAAGTGCTATCTCGCACGTTATTCCGGAGAGGGCCTTTGGGCCTTGGACACGTACGTCGCCCAGGAGAAGATACTGAAGGACATCTACAAATGGGACGAGGGGAAATCCCGGGTCGACTACGATGCGGAGCTTTCTTCCGTGAAGACGAAGATGTCCGCCGGCGATTACGACCTGGCCGTGATCCTCAACAGACCCAGCCTCAATGCCATCTGGAACCTTTCGATGCAGGGCAAGCGCATGCCCAAGAAGACCACATACTTCTTCCCGAAGATCTGGTCCGGCTTCGTGATATACCGTATGGACTGATCACCTAATCGGAATCCGGGTCCTGACGAAAACCTCGGCCGCCGCCAGTACCACGGCGGCTACGGTCAGCCCGACCAATGGGAAGCCCAGCATCACCGAAATGGCACAGAGCACGAAGACCACCGTCAGCGCGAATAATTTTGAGGACCTTCTTTTCCACAGAGATCCGGCATCGTTTCTTCCGGTCGTCCCGGGAAGACCTGCATGAACGTTTTCCTCAGCGCACGTGGCCATCTCGACGCACCGCGCCCTGGTACCGAAAACCGCGAGAAATAATGCTATAACAATAAAAAGTGAAAAAACGAAGAAGTCTATCAGCCCCATCGCCATGCCGGAGTATCGCAACGTGGATTAAAAACATGAGTGGTAAAAATGGAGCCGCTGGAGGGAATTGAACCCTCGACCTACGCCTTACCAAGGCGTCGCTATACCCCTTAGCCACAGCGGCCTGTGGGGTGCCTAATCAATATATGATTGATAAAGGTTTCTGGTATGAAACCGAGAGTGCTTTTTATTCCTGCGCGTAGCCATCGTTCTTTTGAAGAAACTATATCAAATTAGTGCCCCTTACGCCGCCCATGAAGAAAGAGATGAGCTCCCTTGACGTCCGCTCTGTGGTATCGGAGATGTCCGTCCTCGAAGGCGCCCACATGGACAAGATCTTCCACTGGGGTGCAGGGAACGTACTGTTTCGAATAAGCATCACAGGTGGTAAGAAGGAGCTTTTCTTCAAAGACAAAAAATGGCTGTACATGCCGCCGGTCAGGCCGGAGGTCCCCATGCTCCAGACATCCTTTGCATCATCCATGCGCAAATATCTGGATAACGCCAGGATCGGGAAGACCAGGCAGGCCGGGTTCGACCGCGTCGTGGTCATGGAACTCAGGAAGGGCGAAACGGATTACCAGCTTATCTTCGAAATATTCGGCGGGGGGAATGTCCTCCTCGTATCGGAGGGGAAGATCGTCAACTGCCTCATACACAAGACCTACAGAGACAGGGCGGCCAGGCCGGGCGAGGAATACATCATGCCGAAGCCCCGTTTCGAACCGGGGGTATCGACGTTCGAAGAATTCACGGCCCTTTTCCGATCATCCGATTCGGA
>WOYN01000060.1 GCA_011620825.1 Candidatus Methanomethylophilaceae archaeon
TTACGGTGTGAAGTGCAGTGATTAATAAAAGAATTACAATATTCCGGCATGGCTCCGAGGACCGTCCGTTTCTATCCGATCGGCAGAGAGGTCGTGGTGGACGGAACACAGAAGATAGCCGACGCCGCAAAACTGGTAGATATAGCCATCAAATTACCCTGTGGCGGCAAGGGACGTTGCGGACGTTGCGTGGTCTACATGACGGAAACACCGATGGACAAGAGGGCCCCGGATCCCAACGGCATGGAGCGCGTGCTGGCATGTCAGAAGTACGTTACGAACGATACCGACGTATTCCTGCCACTCGACGAAGACGGCCGCATCGTCGCAGGGGAGGACCGCAGGAAGGCATACGAGGGAAAGCTCGTGCCAGTGGTAAAGGCGCGCGGAAAGACACAGCTGGGCCTCGCGGTGGATCTCGGAACCGCGGCGATAGCAATCAGTATTCTCGATTTAAAAAAGGGGAATGAATTATATGCCGCTGTCGGAGACAACCCGCAATCGTTCGCGGGAGACGATCTGGAATCACGCAGGGCATACGCGGAAAAGATGGGAGGCGACGTTCTCAGAAAAGCAGCGATAGATCGTATCAACGATCTTATGTACATATTCGTTGACGACCCGGAGGACGTAAAGGTCGCGGTCATATCTGGAAAACCTTTCCTAATGGAATCGCTCACGGAGGTTTGCAGCATGGCGGAAGGGCCGTTCTGCCTCGGAGGCACCGAACTGGGGCTCAGTATGGCCAAAGAGGCTCCGACCTATGCGGTAAAAGATATATCGGATGAGGTGGGCGGAGATCTCATAGGTGGGATAATCGGGTCCAATATGGATATTTCCGAAATGAAGATACTGCTTATCGACCTGGGGTCAACCGTGCAACTGGCACTCGGCAACAGGGAAGGAACGGCGGCATGCGCTTCGGAGTCAGGGCCAGCCCTCGAGGGAGGTAACATCACGTTCGGGATGACGCCTTCAATCGGAGCAATAGACAGCATAATGTTCAGACGCAGACAGCTTAATTACACCGTGATCGGAGGAATCGCTCCGACCGGCATATGCGGGTCAGGTCTGATCGACCTTCTGGCCCAGATGTTCCGTAACGGACTGGTGGACGCTGATGGTAAATTCACGAAGAAAACGAAGGTTTTCCAGTCAGAGAAGGGCAGGGCCTTCTCCATTACTGACAAGATATATGTCACCGAAAGCGACATTGCATCAGTGATCAAGGCAAAGGCCGCGGTGTTCGCAACTGTCCGTGCCTTGATGGAATATGAAGGGACAAAGCCCGAAGATGTATCGAAGATAGTGATATCGGGAAGCTTCGGAAACTTCATCAACGCCGATAATGCGATATCGATAGGAATGTTACCGGAAGCCGACCGCGAAAAGTACGACTATCTGGGTAATGCATCGATGACATATGCCAAGAACATACTGCTTTCAGAGGATGTCAGGAACCGTGCCGATGAAGTGCGCAAGAGGATCAGGTTAATGGACACGCACAACGAGATATACGAAACGGAATTCCGCGATGCGTACTATTTGCCGAATAGGAGGGACGGACTATTCCCGTCCGTAAAGAAGAAATTTTTCAGGTGATACCATGGTAATCATTGCGTTAGCGGGGAAGGGTGGCGTGGGGAAGAGCACGATAGCATCCCAGGTGGTAAGGAAATTGGCGGTCAGAGGTTCCGTTCTGGCAGTGGATGCCGACCCAAACTCCAACCTGTGCGACAAGTTAGGGATCGAAAAAAAGGGAACGATCGGCGAGCTCAGGGACGAGATAATAGCGGACCCGGGCAAAGTGCCCGTCGGGCTGAGCAAGCAGCAATATGTCTATGACCAGATTCAGAGGGCCATGACGGAAACAGAATCCGTAGATCTTTTGGTCATGGGAAGGCCGGAGGGAGAGGGTTGCTATTGCTTCATCAACAGCGCTCTGAAGGAATGTTTCGTCAAACTGATACCGAATTATGATTTCACGGTCGTCGACAACGAGGCCGGAATGGAGCACATGTCCCGAAAGGTCCTTCCTCAGGCGGATGTGTTCCTCTTTGTTTCGGATCCGACGGTCACGGGCATCAAAACCGCGGGACGTCTTTCCGAACTTGCTGAAGAGGTCGGCATAGAGATCGGGAGGAAGATCCTCATAGTGAACAATGTTATCGGCGGGCTGGCGGAAAGACTGTCTGATGCTGCGGCAGAAGCAGGTTTCAGTGAGACGATGGCCTTCCCCCGCGACCTCTTCATAACAGAATCCGCGGTGGAATCCGAAGTGCTGGATGTACCCGACGATACGCCATTCGGGGAATCAATAAACAAACTGCTGGCACTTATTGTCCGAGAGGTTCCATGAATATCGTTGGATGTTTCTTTTCGGAGAGCCATCTTTCTAAAGACCCGGCATCCTCGGCAACGGTTTCGTCGGCGATCTTACGATAAAGGTCCGCCCCTCCCGCAACGTTGAACGCTTTGCGCAACCGTTCTCCCAGAACCGACTTGAGACGGGAGCTCATCCATGATACACGCTCCAGCCCCCCGTCCCCCTTCAGAAAACCGCTGGACAAAATGTAATGCTTCCCTATTCCCATAAAACCCGGATGCTGTCCCCCTCTGCCTACAATCGCGGAGACGTCGGCAAACGAATATCCGGACGGATTTCTTCCCGAGTCCGAACGGTCAAGTAAAATGATCGACCTGCGGTCGGCGGATAAGACGACGGCAACCTCCATGCAGCTGCATGTGGTCATAGGCGAGTCTGCAACACTGTGCATGCAGACCTTTCGTATCGATCCCATGGATGTTTTGCTTACAATTTCATCTGCACCGCTCCATTCACCCTTTTCGGCATCAAGCAGGATTCCCTTGGGGAAAGGACGTTGCGGACCCCCAGGATTAACCTCGCTTCCAACCTTCGCATCTGTCCAGGTCACAGAACCGCAGACGCTCGGACGTTCCGGCGAGATAATGCAGATATGACCC
>WOYN01000127.1 GCA_011620825.1 Candidatus Methanomethylophilaceae archaeon
GACGGTGGAGGACTTTCCAAAGCTGAACACCACCGCCGACATAACGTCCAAGAAGACGTTCCTGGGCGGCACCGGAACGAACATAGCCGTCACGGCGTCGAAGCTCGGCGTCCCCACCGCTCTGTGCGCCCTCGTGGGAAAGGACCTGCCGGCCGAGTACCGCAAGTTCATCGAGGACTCCGGGGTCATAATGGACGAGTTCATCACCGTCGACGGATGGGAGACGTCCACGGCGGTGGTGGTCAACAACTCGAACCTCGACCAGAAGGTCCTTTTCTTCCAGGGCCCCCAGGGCTACGCCTCCCAGATCGGTATAAAGATGACGAAGATGGCGTCCCAGTCGAAATACGTCCATTTCTGCACGGGCGAGCCGAAATATTATATTTCGATAATGAAGGCGGTCCATAACCCCGGGATGAAGATCGCCGTCGACCCGGCGCAGGAAGTCCACCGCCTCTGGAATCCGGTCAACCTTCCGGAGGCCATGAACTATACCGACTATCTGTTCTGCAACAGGTACGAGGCGGACTCCGTGATAAAGCATCTCGGCATCCCCTCGATAGGCGATACGGGAAAAGAGCTGACCGTATGCACGAAGGGAAGGGAGGGCAGCACCGCGTACTACGAAGGCACGGAGTTCGCGGTACCCGTCATCAAAGGCGGCAGGGAGGAGGACGCCACCGGTGCCGGTGATTCCTACAGGGCGGGATTCTACGCCGGGCTGTACCGCGGGATGGGCATCAGGGAGTCCCTGATAATGGGCTCGTCGGTGGCTTCGTTCACCGTGGAGAAGAAAGGCGCGATGTCCAACATCCCGACATGGGAGCAGGCGATGGAGAGAGCAAAGGAATATCTTCCGAAGGCCTGAGATGATAATAGCGATAACGGGCACGCCCGGTACCGGGAAATCGGAGCTGGGGAAGGAGCTGGCACGCCGTAATCACAACGTGATCTTCCTCAGCGGCTTCATAAGAGAGAACGGCCTGCTCGGAGAATACGAACCGGAGACGGGCTCCTGCGACGTAGAAACGGAAGAGCTGGACCGGGCGCTGGCCGGATACGTCCGTTCGTCGGAGACGTACTATGCGGAAGGGCATCTTTCCCACTTCCTCACGTGTTCCGCGGCAATAGTCCTGAGATGCAGCCCTGAAGTGCTGGCGGGAAGGCTGGAAGCAAGAGGTTACAGCCAAGAGAAGGTCAGGGAGAACGTCCAGGCCGAGGTCCTCGACGTCATTCTCTGCGAGGCGGGCTCCCCGGGCACATCCGTTTATGAACTGGACAGCACTTCGCATACGGTCGAGGAGCTCGCGGACTCCGTTCAGGAGATCGCGGACGGCAAGACCGAAAACTACCTTCCGGGGAAAACGGATTGGACAGGAGACATTGACAGATGGTTCTAGACGGACACAGGGACAAGGCCGATTTCGCGCTGACGCCGGTCGCGAGAAGGCTGATAAAGGTCAACCCGAACTACATTTCCTGGGCAGGGCTCTTGCTGGCGCTTGCCGCCGGGATCATGCTTTACTACAGCTGGCACTATGAATATCTGCTGCTCGTCGGAGCTTTGGTGGTGATAGTCTCAGGATATTTCGATGCGCTAGACGGAAAGGTGGCGAAACTTGCCGGCAAGGCCTCCAGGCGCGGAGACTACCTCGACCATGTGTTCGACCGCTATGCCGACGTGCTCATGATAGGCGGCGTGGCCGTCAGCGGATGGTGCGACCCGTATCTCGGGCTTCTGGCGCTCGTAGGGGTCCTCCTGACCTCGTACATGGGCACGCAGGCGCAGGCGATAGGGGCCCCCCGCCTCTACTCCGGACTGCTGGGACGTGCGGACCGCGTCGTGCTCTCCACGCTTTTCCCGATAATACAGTTCGTGATGCTGCGGGCGGGTTACGGCATCATCGGGATCGGAACGTTCTCGGTGACATGGATGGAGATCATGATCCTCTACTTCGCGGTCATGGGCAACGCGACGGCGATACAGAGGGCGATAATAACGTGGAGGGCCATAACGAAAGAGGACGGCAGGAAATGATCACTGGCTCTTCGCATCCTGTTTGCGTCCCGTCCCGGATTTCACGCGGTAGTACGTAAGCGGATGGTTCATGTGCCCGCTTCTGCACAGGTTGTCCTCGTTGAAGCATATGCCGTTGGTCTTCATCGTGGAGCATTCCGGAGGCGTGTAACCGTCCGTTCCGGACAGCTCGCCGGTGATGTGCCTGATCTGATAGGAGGACTTCGATTCGTCGAAATCCGGGGACTGGGCGAACAGGGCCAATATCTGGGCCGAGTCCATCCCCAGGGCATGGAGGAACGACACGAGCGCGAATCTGGCACTATGCGGAAGGTTCATACCGTTATGGGCCTGGGCGAGTATCGCCTTCATACAGGGGGGCATGTGTTCCAGGTCTATCGGTCCGCCGCCGGTGGGGCTGTACCGGCTTTTCGTTTCCGACAATATGACGGATACGCGGTCGATGTCGGCCCTCATGTGCGGGACGAACGATTCGGGAACGGCGAGAGGAAGTTCGGCCTCTATTTTGTCCTGCAGGGCGTTCTGCAGCACGCGGTCGAACTTCTCCTGCGCCAACACGACGTATCCGTGATGGACCTCGGTGTTGATGAGCTTCCATTCGGGGCTTTTGATCCTCGTGGAGAATCTCAGATAGTCGCCGAAATGCATCCTCAGGCCGTCGCCGTCCGCCGAAGCGTTGACGCCCAGTTCGTTGGCGACGGACGCCACGGTCAGACCATCGTCGGAACCCAGCAGCCTGTCCATCCTGACCGATTCGGCGAGCGCATAACGTTTGGTCAGAAAACGGTCGTTGATGCACGAGACTATCATCCTCGCATACGGATAGGACATGACCTCCATCAGGCGGTCGAAGTCGTTCATCAGCGGCCTGTAGGAGACCTCGCTGTCCTCCAACGCGTCCAGAACGCGTTCGAGGCCTCTCGACCTTGCCTGGGAGT
>WOYN01000105.1 GCA_011620825.1 Candidatus Methanomethylophilaceae archaeon
GCACAGTTCAGGGAGAGATTGGAAAACGAGGGCGAGAACGTAGTCTCGATCAATCTGGAAGAGAAGCGCTTCTCGGTGACTACAAAACGCGAATTGAACTCTTATGTTACCGAACTGATGACCTCGCCGAAAGACTACGTCCTGCTGGACGAAGTGCAGTATATCGCCGGCTGGGAAGATGTGGTGAACACGCTTCGCAGCAACGGTGCGAACGTATATGTCACCGGTTCCAACGCCAAGGTGCTCTCTTCCGAGTTCAGCACCATCATAGCCGGAAGATATGCCGAGATCCACGTGCTCCCTTTCTCTTTCTCGGAGTTTCTTGAGAGATATCCGCCGAAGGGCGAGACCAGGATCGAGCAGAGGTTCGACCAGTATCTCGTTCAGGGCGGGATGCCGATCATAGACTTGAAAGATTCCCAGCGCAAGAACCGCACCATAATGGAGGGCGTCTATGATTCCATCGTCAACCGCGATGTAGTGTCCAGAAGCAGAATGGACCCTTCCACGGTGCGCAGGATGACGGATTTCATGTACTCCAACGTCGGAAACATAACCACGCTGGAATCTTTGGCCTCCGGTTCAGGGATCGGCGACAACAGGACGGTGGACCGCTACCTGGATGCACTGACCGATTCCTTCGTATTCTACAAGGTCAACACATTCGACCTGATCGGCAAAAAGATGATGAAAGTAAAAGCGAAGTACTATGCGTCGGACACCGGATTGAGGAACACCGCCCTTGGGCACACGGACGATAACGCCTCCGGGCTTCTTGAAAATATAGTGTTTCTTGAACTCATAAGACGCGGATACGATGTGGTCGTCGGAAGCTACCGCGATTACGAAGTCGACTTCACAGCAAGGTCCTTCGGAAAGACGGAATACTATCAGGTCGCCAAGACCCTTGCAGACGATTCGACGATCGAACGGGAGGAACGCCCCCTCAGGCTCCTGGGCGATGCGGGAATGAAGACAGTCCTCACGCTGGACAGAGACCTTCCGGAAAGCAGGGACGGGATAAGATATCTCAACATCATAGATTTCCTATCGGAGGAACGGTGAAGACCTCGACAGCAAGTCCGCTTCTTGGCCGGAGCCGTCGCGGATTTGAAAATATCATCATATGCTTCCCTCCTAATGTGCCGCCGGGACTAACGATACGGTTATCGCTCTCCGAATACAATATTCGGATTCATAGTGTGTTTCCACTTCTGTTGACGGTCCGGCAACGAATCGTGAAAGACCTGGGGTCATAAAGCGAGAGGGTCCGCGTCCTTCCCGTTGGCGACGTCCGATATAGCCTCTCCGCCCTCCACGCCATCCGTTAAATATCCCTGTTCGGATTGCGTTCCTATGTACATGTGCACTGAAATCAAAGTCGAATCCCGCATGACCTCCTCGCATATCCGCTCGTCCCACGAGGGGGCGCTCCAATGAGCGATACGAGAGTCGCATTGGTGGGCGCCTGCGGCAGGATGGGCAGCCTGATCATCCGCCGCCTCCTGGCGACGGACGGAGTGAAGATATCGGCGGCCTTCGACCTTGTCAACATCGGCAAGGACGTGGGGGAGGTCGTCGGAGTGGGGAAGCTGAACGTCCCCGTATCGGATTCCAAGGACCTGGCGTCCGTTCTCAGGGAGAGCAGGACCGACGTGCTCATGGATTTCACCGTTGCGCCTGCGACCGTCGCTAACGCACCGGTCGCCGCCGCGGCCGGGGTCAACCTCATCATCGGCACGACAGGGCTGACGGCGGAGCAGAAGACCGGCATCGCCGATGCCGTCATCAAGAACAACGTCGCCGCCGTGATATCATCGAACTACTCGATCGGGGTCGGGGTCTTCTTCAAGCTCATCAAGGAGGCCGCAAGGTACCTGGGAGACGGATACGACGTCGAGATCGTCGAGGCCCACCACAACCAGAAGAAGGACGCCCCCAGCGGCACCGCGATGACCGCGGCCGAGATCATCAGCAAGGAGATGGGCGGCAAGGAGTTCGTCTTCGGACGCGAAGGCGTCTGCCCCCGCGGCAAGGAGATCGGCATACATGCGATCAGAGGCGGCGACATCGTCGGCGACCACACCGTGATGTTCGTCGGGAACTCCGAACGCATCGAGCTGCGCCACCAGGCCCATTCGAGGGAGATCTTCGTGGGTGGGGCCGTCATGGCCGCCAAGTGGGTCGTCTCGCAGAAGAAGGGCGTCGTGTACGAGATGTCCGACGTGCTGAGCTGAGCGCAGAGTCGGTTCAGCGTGCCCAGGAACCATTCGGCTACGGCACGGTACAGCTCCGGCCGTTCGATGTGGTGCATGTGTGTCGCATCAGGCATTACGGCCATGCATGCGTTGCCGAATACTCCTTGGAAATCCTTCACCGTTTTCACGCGGGCCTCGTCCCTGTCGCCGTACTCCCTGTCCCACATGGGACAGCTGAGAAGCGGGCCGGAGAGGATCGGCCCCTTGACGCCCTTCGTACCTTTGTCAAGGACGTGGGAGCATACCGGGCCGGCCCCCCGGGAGAATCCGGCCAAAACCACATTGAATAATAAAAGTGCGTCCCTTAGCGGCCAGTTCTTCGGTTTATGCCTCCAATGAATAGAGTTCATCGCCGAAAGTCTGTCGGACCTTCCGCATCCGAGCCGGTCGTAGAAGTTACGGGACGGCCGTCGGAAAGGTCGCTGACGGTCTGAGGCATGCTGAGGAACCCGGGTCCTCCGTGGACTGCCAGTAAAGGCGTCCCTTCATTCTCCTCTCCGTACACGCGGCTCCAGATCTTTCCGTTGTCTGCGTGTATGAATCTTTCATTCAAACGGGCGCCGTTCGTAAACCGTATCTTCTCTATTTATTCCCGAGCCCGACAGGACCTGATGTTAACTGAGCGTGACGATTGATCCTGAAGAAGATAAGACTATGTGGATGGAAATGTTAAAATCCGGTTCAAACACTTGTTAAAATCCAGATCTCAGTTC
>WOYN01000041.1 GCA_011620825.1 Candidatus Methanomethylophilaceae archaeon
CCTTTTTCCCGGGAGGAATGTTGCTTCCATTGGGTCCGATACCGGAATACAGACGGTCCTCGAACACACGGTACTGCGCACATGCCTGACCGAAGTACAGCGGCGACGTGAGGATGAGCCCATCGCATTTCCTGATGCTTTCGATCAATTCCGAGATCTCATCCCTGAGTATGCACCTGTCGTTCTTTTTGCAGTAGTTGCAGGCTTTGCACGGATTGAGGGTCAAATCCTTTATGTGGACGAACCTGACTTTGTTTCCTTTCTTCTCTGCGCCCTCCGCAACAGCTCTTGCGATGGTCTCCGAGTTGCATCCGGTCCTCGGGCTACTGATGATTGCGATTATGTCGGACATTTTATTTTTTCTCTCGGCCTCGGCCCACGGTTGGTAAGTAGATAAAGATTTAATATTCTTTTGATACTGCAAACTCATATCATGGATCCGCCAAGGTATGACTGTGCCGCAGACGCCACGATGTCTGTCATCGAAGGCAGGTGGAAGACCACCATCCTATGTCTTCTGGTCAAACACGGCACCCTGCGCTTCTCAGAGATCAGAAAAATGATACCGCCGATATCTCCGCGGATATTGACCAAGCAGCTACGGGAACTGGAGTCCGACGGGATAATCGACCGCAACGTAACGGGGGATAGATTGTCCAAGGTGGAGTATTCGCTGACCGACAGAGGGCGCTCCCTCGGCCCCGTGCTCGAATGCTTGGCGGAATGGGGCCTCGAAAACATGTTAAAGGAAATTGTGCGGTTGAAGTGACCGCATTCATATTCCCGATGTCGGCCGTGCCCGTTTTTAATAGGTACACCTGCATGTCGCCACGGTAAGATGGACTACAGGGTGGATATCATAAGCACCGAACGCGTGCGAGAGCTCAAAGAACGATATTCCGAACGAAAGTTCTTCACGTCGAAAGCAGACATATGCGGGGTCTGTTTCCAGCTTTATACCGAAAATCGGGAATATCTCGAGATGTGGACCGAGAATTTTTACGCGATGGGGGACCATGTGCGGTCCCACGCCCGCGCATACGAGGTGTCGGATCCCGGCGAGGATGCCCATGTTGACTACGATCCTCTGTCGTCCACGGTTTTTATTTTCAACTTCGATTACTACGGATGGGTTAAGAGCATCGCCCTGGGCGTCACGGGTAATCTGCTGGAGGACGTCCATGATATCTACCCGATACACGGCGCGGTCATCGACATAGACGGCTCCGGCGTGACACTTATCGCGCCCTCGAAGACAGGTAAGACCACCCAGTCCTGGGGGCTCCTGAGGATGGACAACGCTCGTTTGATATCGGACGACTGGTACTTTGTCGTTCTTGGGAACGGGAGACCGACCGCCCTTGCTTCCGAGAAGAACTGCTATATCGATGCCGACATCGGTGACGTCTGGGAAGAGTACAGGCCGCTTGTCGCGTGCACCGAGTTCGATAACAAAGGGCGGTGCGTCGCAAACATAAGATGGGTCCGTGGCGAATCGTCCGTTATTCCCTCTACTTCGGTACGGACCGTGATATTCCTTAAGCGTGACCAATCAGAACCCGTACTAGAGACGGAACTTGACACCGACCAGGCGATAGAATACATGCTTCGAAACGACATGTGCAACCCCCATCAGCTTATACGCACCGAGGACAAGATGAAACTGAGGGCCGATTTCCTGCGGAAATATTTCGACACGTGCAGGATATTCTTGATCAATACGACCGGATCGCCCGAAGAGACCCAGGAAAGAATAAGGAAGCTTATAGCGTAATCCTGTTCCTCGATTTTACGGGAATACAATATGCCAGATTTAAAGAATTTTCATCAACTTCACATATGTACTCCGTAACTTCCGCGCCTGCGGAGACGGCTTCTCCCAGTGCGATGCCGAAATCCCCGTGCATCTCGTAGTTCGGAGTGAAATGATCTGCCTCCGACATCTGCACCACAAAAACAGATAATGCTCCATATCCCTCTGAAACACAATGTGCCAGACCACTTCTTAGGTGCTTGATTCCTCTGTC
This sequence comes from Candidatus Methanomethylophilaceae archaeon, assembly GCA_011620825.1. Lineage (GTDB taxonomy): Archaea > Thermoplasmatota > Thermoplasmata > Methanomassiliicoccales > Methanomethylophilaceae > VadinCA11. Next base: position 2,028 of record WOYN01000041.1, read on the forward strand.
TGTGGGCGCATCGGGAAAAGGGCCCTTCCATCATTTTCCAATGTCATGCCTTTGACCTCAGCGAATATCTTCTTTTCATTCTCCCCGATATAGAAGTCGAAACGCGAATCTCCGTGCCCTGCCTTCATCCCCACAAGTGCCGGGCCATTGCAGATTCTGCCGAGGGATATAGCCTCCGCATATACCGCATTGGGCACTTGTGAATCGATGTTGACAACAATATTCCTTTGCAGGCCGAAACAGGGTCATAGGACGTCTTCCTTTCGAGATGGTCGTAATGTACCAGAATTACCTTTGTACCCGGTATCAGGATCTCTCTGCAACGTCCCATGTTGTTTACGTGGCAGATTGTCTCACCATCGTCAAAGTCACTTTCGCGATGAATCGGTTCGGCCTCTCGATGAACGTTGAGCCAACGGTGTTGGGATATCTCATCTGATCCAGCCTAGGACCTTGACCTCTTTCCTGGGCTTTATCGGCGTCCGTACGGAGGGCCACCCCAGTGTTATCGCGGCCAGGTACATATAATCGTCCGGAACGCCCAGGTCCCTGCGGAATCCCGTGTCGCGCCCCAGTCCCTGGGCGAACCCTATGAAACAAGTTCCGAGCCCCATGGAATGGGCTGCAAGCATTATGTTCTCGGCTGCGATCGACGCATCTTCCACCGGCTCCACGGCCTCGGGCGAGGCGAAAATGAATATCTGCACCGGAGAGTTGAAAAAGATATTGAAGTCCTCGCGGGAAAGCATATCGATAATGCGCTCGTCCGGATTGCACTTAAGCTTCTCACCCTCTATCCTGAGGTCCTTCGCCCTGTCGGAGTATTCCTTGGCACGCTCTTTGTTCTCGACCACTGCAAAAGCCAGGGCCTGCCGGTTCATTGCATTGGGGCCGCGGAATCCCGCTTTCAGAAGCTCCATGACCGTTTCTTCCGGAACCTTTTCGTCGGTGTATTCACGCACGGATACGCGGGTGTTGATGTTCTCCAGGATCGGATTCATAGTACTGTATCGCCGATGTACGTAAAAACTGATTGCAATCTTCAATGAACAATCGTGAAAAGCGCGGGGGACCGAAAAAAGATTGGAATCCAAATCTGACGATCTGGCTGGAGTTGAAAGCGCGGAGGGAGGGATTCGAACCCCCGGGGCGAGACGCCACCGGTTTTCAAGACCGGCGCCTTAGTCCAGGCTGAGCTACCTCCGCTCGCACGGATAATAAAGGACTCCATATTTAACGGGAACTCTCGGGATCCGGGATTTTGTGCGTTCGGTCTCGCGGTTCCGGGATCTTCAGTCGCTTAAAACCGACCCCTTCTGCTCTGTCGGCCATATCTTTTCACTGTATGTCGTGAATATAGTGAACCAGATCGTTTCCATTACCAGAGATACGGCACAGGGTACTGCGGCCTCGGTCATCCCTGCAAGGAGCACCATGCTTAGGGAAACGGCCATCCCGGAATTCTTCCATACCGTGAATAGAATGTAGATCATTCCCATGTCACGGTCAACGCCCGATCTTTTCAGAACATATGTCGCAACTATGCCGAGCACGAATATCTTAACGAAACATGCGAGGATTATCCAGAGCACTATGTCGAGCTCCGAGATGATGTAATCCCTGTTGGACCCGAGCGCCAGGAACATCAGCAGGAACATCATGATATTGATGAACACGATCTTTCCGCGCCGCGGAAGAGAAAAACGCTTCAACACCTGAGATGCGACCAAGGGTATCGTGATGAAGAGCACTATGTACCGCAACACCTCGAGAGGGCTCACGGCCGAGCCCAAAAGGGCCCAACTGATCAGAGGAGTGATCGCCAGGGCCGAGATATAGATCGCACTGGTCATCATAACCGTTGCCTTGGTGTCACCGTTAAGATAGAGGGAAGCAGAAACGACCGAAACCGCAGAAGGGACTGACGCAAGCATGACCCAACCGTACCAGATCGCTGTGCTTGTGGGTATGAACATCGAACCGATGATTATCGTTATCACGGAATTGACGACAAAACAGCAGACTATTCCCCAAAGTACAGGTTTCCGGTAACTTTTCACATCATCCCTGCGGAAGGTCAGCCCGTCCAGGGAAACGCTCATCTGCATTATGAGCACGATTATCATTACGGACGATGCGACCTCACCTATGGAGCCGAACAGAAGGGCGGCGACGAAACCCATTGCTATCCATACCTTGAGATCCCCGAGGACGTCGATAAGGGCCATCGTCGTACGCCAGAACCATGTCGGATTTATTCTTTGTCGAAGAACCGCTCTGCGTCCGCAATGGGGTCCTTCGTCAGACGTGCGTCGAGGTCGGAGGCGTATCTCGCAGCTCGTTTGTCCATGATCACGCACATACCCCTGTCGGTCTCGGTTCGAATCAGACGGCCGATCGCCTGTTTTATCTTTCTCGTGGCCGGGGCCTCGCTGACAAACTTCCATCCGGAACCCTGGCCGAACCTTTTGTCATAGAGTTCGGAAAGCGCGTTGGCCTCCAGGGAGGGGGGCGGATAGGGTATACCGATTATCACAGCCAGAGAAAGCTCTTCGCCGGGGAAGTCCATTCCTTCCGCTATGGAGCCCCCCATAACGCTGAAGAATACGCCGTCACGACCCTTTTTAAACTGTGCCAGCTCTTCCATTGTACGGCGTGGCTGACCTGAGCATTCCCAATACATCGGGCGGGCTATGTCGCGTTCCAGAAACGGCCTCATCTTGTTCATTGTTCCATAGGATGTAAAGAAGACGAGGGTGTTCTTGTTGACCGCATTGCAGAGCTTGGCGGTCCTGCGCTCTATCCTGGAGAAGATGCTCGGGTCCTTTTTCATCTCGTCGTATTTTGTGGTGACGTCATTCATGTAGACGACGAGACGGTTCTCTCTCGGAAACGGGGACGGATAGGTCTTGCTTACCGTTCCCGTGGGAAGTCCCATTGTCTTGACATACTGTTCCAGAGGGCGCAGGGTGCCCGACATGTGCACCCCTCCGTCCAGGCCCCGCATGAAATCCGACACGTCGGTGGGTTCCACGCATGCCGCGTAAAGATAATCCCCGTCGTCGCTGGTCTTGATCGATTTGATGTAGTTGCTTCCCGTTGCGCCAAGCCAGCTCTGCAGGGATATGGCCAGAGTATCTATGTCCGATACCTTGTGGTCGTCGCTCTCCGACAAGAGCACCGTCCTCTCGGAGCCTATGGCGGCCATGTTCGAGATGGCGATATCTAAGCTTTTCTCGCCGATACCATATTTCTGGGTCAGCCCCTCCTTGAGAACGTCCCCTTCGATTATTTCCTCTTTCTTTCCAAGTTCGAGCTTGTCGCCGGCAGTTTTCTTGATGATGGACTTTATCTGCTTCAGGAAATCCTCCAGTTTTATCCCCTCCCCTACGGAGGCGGTCTTGAAGGTAGTGCATTCGTCTATCGCCGCATCCACCATTCTGACCGATATGCGGAAGCTCTCCTGCTCCCTTGCCGCATCGATTATGTTGTGAGCCTCGTCGACTATCACGACGATGTCTTTGCTGTCTACGTCCATATTGCCCATGAACATGTCGCGGATGTTGTCCGAGAGGATGTGGATATAGGGCGCCACGACAACGTCGGCGGACTTCATTATCACTTTTTTAGCCTCGTAGGGGCACACACCCCTCGCCTCGCAATAGTTGTCCAGCTGGTCGGAGGTCGGGAATTGGGTCCTGCAGTAGTCCCATACCGCCTCGATCATCTGGTTCGTACGCCCGTAATACTTGCATTTGTCCCCCTTTCCCCGCTTGCGGTTCTCGCACAACGAAGAAAGGACGTTCGCGGGGAGGGACTCGTTCCTGAAAAGAAGGCATGAACGTCCGCGCCCCGTTATCGGCAGGCCCGACACGGGCCTGACCCTGGATATGGCCTTCAGCTCGCTCATCACCTGATTGCTCTGCGACACCGTTCGGGTGAGGTACACGACCTTCTTCTTTCTGGGAATGGCGTGCTCCAGTGCGGCGGATAGAGAAACAATGGTCTTGCCTGTACCGGTCCCGGATTCCATTACGATATGACGTGAGGAGTCCAGACAGCCCCTGATGTCGCTGATGATCGATATCTGTCCGGGACGCGGAACGTACGGCAGGTAGGGGGCCGCCTCGTTCTCGGTTTCGGCGAACGCCGGGGTATCTTCAAAGAATGTGTCTTCGATGCTGTCTTCCGTTTCCAGAAGACAGCTCTGCGCACTGACAGCGTCCTCGCTCAGCCGGGCGCCGCAGATACGGCAACGTTCAGCTCCCGGAAGGTTCAGGCTCTTGCAGCGTTTGCAGAACAGACCTTGCATAATTCCGATAATGCCGTTTCTGTTATAACCGTTCCCCGGGGGTCCCCCCGAATATTCCGAAAGTGGGAGGTCCGCCCGGATCAGAAACGCTCTCCGTCGTCCTCGGCGAATTTGACGGCCGCTTCGCCGATGTTCAGCTCCAGCGCGCGGAGGAGATGCTTTTCCGCCTCTTCTGACTCGTTCATCCCCATGAGTATCTCGGAGACCTCCCTGTGGACCTGCATGAGCAGCTCCCTGGTCTCCGGGCGGTGGAACGAAAGCATCACTTCCAATATCGCGATCGCGGCCTCGTAGTCCCTGACGGCATCCTCGAACGATTCATCTTCGACCTCCAGGTCCCCTCTCGACACGAGTGCGAATATCAGCGCCATCTCGTCATCGAGGGAGTTTTCGCCCATGAGCTCCTGGCAGACGGATATGGAACGGTCGTAGTAATCGAGGGATTCTTCCTTTCTGCCCATTTCGTGCTCGGCCTGCCCCATCAGGTTCAGGGCTTCGACGTAACGGTTCTTGGACCATGCGTCGTTCTTGTCGAACAGCATCTTCTCCGCTTTGATGATGAACGGTGCCAAGTTTTCAGGATATCCCTCGTCTAAAAGGTCTTCGGCGCAGGATATGCACATTTTTATGATTCCCCGCTCGTCGAAATGCCTCGAGCCTGAACTGAGCTCGTCCAGACGTTCCGATGCTTTGGCGTAGTCCTCGGCCATTCCTGCGGCCCCGTCGGATGTTTGGATCTCGCCCCTCGAAACGTACGCCTTGACATAGGTGCCGGCATCGACACTTTCCCCCAGGGACTCCATGAGGTCTATGATTTCCGCCGCGTCGTCGAAGTCCGTCATCGCCGAGATGAAGGAATCCATCATCGAAAGAACGCATCCTCTGTTCACGTATGCCTCGAGACGCTGCTCGTTGGTTCCGTTCTCCTCGTACTCTTCCACCTTTCTGTTATAATCTTCGAGTGCCTCTTCGAGGTGCCGATCGGACTTTCTCATCACCTGTGATGATAACGGAGGATGCTAAAAAACATTGCAATCGCAACGGCATTAAGACAGCACCGTTGTTTTGTCGTTCACAGAAGTTTTTATTAGTTTGTCGCAATGCATTGCGGTATGGCCCAAAAGAAGGTCGTCGCAATCCATGACATCTCATGCTACGGGAGATGTTCGCTCACGGTAGCTCTGCCGATCCTCTCGGCCGCCGGCATCAACACCCCGGTCATCCCGACCGCGGTTCTGTCGACATACGTCGGACCGTTTCCGAACTTCACATACCGGGACATGACGGAGGATATCATTCCGATCGTCGAGCACTGGAGAGATATGGGTTTCGAATTCGACGCGGTATACACCGGGTTCCTGGGCTCCAAGGACCAGGTCGACGTGGTCAGAAAGGCGATCGCCATGCTGAAGGGACCGGATACCAAAGTGTACGTGGACCCCGTCATGGCCGACAACGGCGAGCTGTACTCGACGTTCGGCTCTGACTTTCCACCCGAGATGCGCAAGTTGTGCGGGGATGCCGATATAATCATGCCGAACATCACCGAACTGACACTAATGCTCGGAGAACCGTACAAGGAAGGTCCCTACTCCGAAGAATACATTATGGACCTGCTCAGGAAGTCTGAAGCCCTCGGGGCCGAAAGGGTTGTGCTGACCGGCGTATATTTCGACGAGGAAGAGCTCGGGACCGCGGCATACGACTGCAGGACCCATCAGGTGCAGTACGTAATGAAGAAGCGCATACCGGGATACTATCACGGCACTGGGGATATCTTCGGTTCGGGGCTGGTTGCGGCCCTGGTCCATGGATGGTCGCTTCCCGATGCGGTCGATATCACCGAGGACCTGACCATATCGAGCATCCGGAAGTCCGTCGAGGACGGAGAGGATATCAAAAACGGCGTCAACTTCGAATCCAGCCTGAGCGCTTTCGGCGCCAGGGTCACCCGCGTCAGAGGCCACCGAACGGTAACGGAAAAGAACGACGTGGTGTAGACAAGCTCGATGGCGTCCGAGATCTGGCATGAGGCCTACGCGGATATGGTGACCGAGGATCAGACTGAATACATGCTTGGGAAATATCTGTCGACGGAATCGATCGAGAAGCAGATCTCCGAAGGCACCGTCTACGAGTTCATTATGGAGAACGGCAGGGACGCAGGATTCATCGCATACAAAAAAGACGGCGGAAGGCTGTTCCTCAGCAAATTCTACATAGAGAAAGATCACCGGGGCTCTGGCCTGGCCGCTTACTCCATGCGCCATATCGCCGATGTCGCCGACAGGATGGGGCTTACGTCCGTATATCTAACGGTCAACAGAGGAAACGCCAGAGCGATCTCTGCCTACGAGCATATGGGGTTCGTCGCCTTGGAAGACGTCGATACGGATATCGGGAACGGGTTCTTGATGTGCGACCACGTGATGGAGCTGCCCGTCGGCAAGCGCTGAAATACCCTTGCATCATCGGCATATGTGAATTCCGCCGGCACGGCAGCCGTCCTATTGACCGTCATATTCGCCATTACGGCATGTTAAGCCTTGCGACGGACGGCTGCAACGGAGGCGGATCGACCGACGATGGGGCCCGGTGCGGAATAACGGTCTCGTACGACGATAATATCGAAACGGTGACCGGGCAGGGCACTTTCGACCAAGGCACGGTCGTATCGCCCGCAACGGTCGCAAAGCCGTATCATGTCCTCGACGAATGGAGCGGAGACCATGCTCTCGTCGGTCGTCCATTTCCTGCACCGTCAAAGGAGATGCGGAGCTCCCCGTAAGCTCTGCGATCGAAAAGGATGCGGGCTTAACATTTACGCAGACCGGATTTATGGAGCCGTTCTCTTTCACCTGCTTTGACATGTTCTCGCCTTACCAGACAGATACGTGGTCGGCAATGGGCATCTGTTCCGATGGCGGCGAAGAGGGCCTTGAATGCGAATACGGCGAGAACGCTCCGGGCTTTTTGGTCCTCACCGTCGATGGCAATTCCGGAAGGCTCGCCGGCCTTCGGGGCATGACGATGACCAACACGTCTTCATATCCCGAAAACAATTCGCTCAGCAGTTACATCGAGACGAGCTCGTACATATGGGAAGATTACAGCCCGGTCGACCTCAGGTATAGCGGATACCCTATGCTCCCGGTACTCGACGCCGGAATATTCGATTCGAGCGGAGGCGCCGTCATCCCCGGCCCGGAGGGCAACTTCGACGGATGTCCGGGCCTCATGTTTTGCGATACGACAGACGATCCTTCAGACGGCCGCGGCTGCAGCCAGGGAGGATCTCGCTGGTTTGGAAGATTACAGCCCTGATGCGACCCCCTGCCTGTTTCCGTCTTCGTCAACCGAATCAAAATCAATCTATAATCTATCGTTGTTGAACAGCCGATATGTTCATACCTACCACGTTGCAGGAGGCCGAAGAAAGGGGATGGAAATCCCTCGATATAATCCTGATATCAGGGGACACATATTACGATACATCTTACAACGGTAGCGCAGTGATCGGCCACTGGCTCATCGATAACGGATACAAAGTGGGGATAATCCCGCAACCCAAAGAAGAAGATATCGGCAAGCTCGGAGTTCCCAATTTGTTCTGGTCGGTCTCGGCAGGCTGCGTGGATTCCATGGTCGCCAACCGCACCCCTACCGGGAAGATCAGGAACGACGACGACTTCACTCCCGGAGGCATAAACAACAGACGTCCGGACCGGGCCACCATAAGCTATACGAACATGATCAAAAAATTCTGCAAGGACAGGCCCATAGTCCTAGGCGGGATAGAGGCCTCCCTCAGAAGGATAGCCCATTACGATGTGTGGTCCGATTCTGTCAGAAGAAGCATACTTTTCGATGCCAAGGCCGACTATATAACTTACGGAATGGCGGAATTTTCGAATCTGGCACTTGCCGATTCCTTGCGTGATGGCGATGATCCTTCGCAGATAAGAGGTATATGCTACATCTCGAAAGAGATGAAAGAGGGGTACATCGAGCTGCCTTCTTACGAAGAATGCTCCGGGGACATGGAGAAGTTCGCTTCCGCATACCGCGAATTCTACCACAACTGCGACCCGATAACGGCAAAAGGATTGTGCCAGAAGCACGGTAACAGATATCTCGTTCAGAACCCTCCGCAGAGAGACCCTACCACCGGAGAATTAGACAGGATATATTCGTTGGATTACGAGAACAGGGTCCACCCCTCGTTCCTGAAGGACGGGCGTGTAAAGGCCGCAGACACCGTAAAAAACTCGATAACCACCCACCGCGGCTGCTACGGAGGATGCAACTACTGCGCCATAGCCGTCCACCAGGGCAGAAGGGTCATAAGCAGGTCCGAGGACTCCATCGTAAAAGAGATAGAGAAGTTCTCCAAAAAAAACGGCTTCAACGGCATAATCTACGATCTGGGCGGACCGACCGCCAATATGTACGGGATCGAATGCAAAAAGAAGATGGAGAAGGGGGCATGCGAGGACAAGCAGTGCCTGTTCCCCGAAGTATGCCGGTCTCTGCACGTTGACCATACGGCTCAGATGCGCCTGCTGAAGCGGGCCAGGAACGTTCCGGGCGTCAGAAAGGTGTTCGTGACCTCGGGAATAAGATACGACATGGTTTTGGCCGACGCCGACCATAAGATCGATTACGTGGACGCAATAGTGAAAAATCACGTCTCCGGACAGCTCAAGGTTGCTCCGGAACATTCTTCCGACAGAGTGCTGGCAATTATGGGCAAGCCGGGAAAGGACCAATTGTTGGATTTCAAGGACATGTTCGATGACTCCAACGCGGAGTTCGGCAAGAAGCAGTTCCTCACATACTATCTGATGGCGGCGCATCCGGGTTGCACGCAGAGGGACATGGACGAGCTGGGCAGGTTCTGCAGAAGCAAGCTTAAAACGAACCCGGAACAGGTCCAGATATTCACTCCGACGCCCTCGACCGTTTCAACCATGATGTACTGCACCGGGAGGACCATGGACGGCGGCGAATTGTTCGTCGAACGTACCGATTCGGGCAAACAGGCACAGAAAGACGCCGTCATCAAGAGGGGAGATGGGCACGAAAGAAGATGAGCGCCTTTTCTGTCTGATCGACGAAGCTGCGCAAAAATATAACCATAAGGTTAAGAGTGCCAGCTTTGAAAAGTTCAAGGATTTCAAGGTAACGTGGAACCGAAACGGCAGCGAAAAATCCTACAGGATCTCAGACTACATCTCCGATTCCCCCGACGATGTGCTGTACGATTTCCTCGATACGCTGATCTCCCGCATGACCGGCCGCAAGAAAGGATATGGTCCCGAGTACTTGGAATGGGTTTCTTCGGACGGCTTTGTTCTTTCAAAACGCCCCATATACCTGGAGAGGAGCCGCAACATATCGATGAGCACCTCGGGAGTCCACAGGGACATAGGGGGATCGTTGGACAGGCTTTTGGAATCGGGACTTCTGACGGATTCCGACATCGACAACTCATACTTCACCTGGACTATAGGACCGGGCTTCACAAAGGTGGGCAGCTGCAACGCCATGTTCCGCGTTGTTACCATATCCTCCTCCCTCGATTCCCCCGACGTCCCCGAGAAGGTCCTGGACTTCGTGACATACCATGAGTCCCTGCATCTCGGACGCGGGTACCGTCCGAACCGCAGAGCGCACGACCTCACGTTCCGTGAATCGGAGCACAGGTTCCCGGGCTGGGAGGAATGCGAAAAGCACCTGATGAAAATGAAGAAGACAAAGGAGAAATAAATGAAAAGGAGGGGGCAGTCGCCTGTCCCCGCTGAGGTTTGAAAACGCTCCTTTCGGACGCTCACTTCTTTTTCGGAACAAATCCGCCCTTCTTAGGCTCTTCCTTCTTTGCAGCAGGCTGGGCCTTCTTGTCAGCGGGTTTGGCAGCTTCTTTTGCCATAATTCCTGAATCCATGCTTATAAGTTTAAAGCGATACCCTTAACCAAAATTTAGCTGGGAGAGCAAAAAGAAAGGTGCCTTAAATCCGACTGAAAATAACGTAAAATTACCTCCATCTTTCGAATGAATTCTTCGTTTTGAGCAGTTTTCCGGATAGATTGAAGTAGATACAACCGCTCTGCCTGACATGGCCGGAAATGAGAAAAACTACGTCTTCGAAACCCCTGAGGGAAAGGTCGAGATGGACATCGATGAGGTAAGGGAACTCGCCGATTCCGGGAACATCGACGGGCAGTACGCTTACGGCCTTTCACTGGTGCTCGGTCTGGATACCGACGTGGACGAGCAGGCGGGATACGGATATCTTGAAGATGCCGCCGAGGGCGGACAGGCCGACGCCATGCTGTTCCTGGTGAAGATGTTCTTTTCGGGACAATATCTCGGGATCGACCCGGTCAAAGCGGTCGATTACGCGAAGCGGGCCTCCGATGCCGGGATCCCCGAGGCAAAGCTGTACCTCGGGACCGCGTACATGGACGGTCTTTCGGTCGATAACGACTATTCTGTGGCCGCCGACCTTTTCAGGCAGGCCGCCAACGCCGGCGTGCAGGAAGCGAGGAACAGCCTGGCGTATCTTTACGAGGAAGGGCTCGGAGTTCCGAAGGACGAGAATAAGGCGTTCAAGCTCTACAGCATCGCGGCCAGGGCCGGCAACATCAACGGAATGTTCCGCTGCGGGGTCTGCTGCGAATACGGCATAGGTGTCGACGTGGATCTGAAGAGGGCCGTGGAATGGTATGAGAAGGCCGCCAAAGAGGGCGATGCGTTCGCGATGCACCGCCTTGGGATAATTTATTCCAGGGACTCGAAGGGCGTCGGAGAAGACCCGGAGAAGGCGTTCGGATGGTTCCTCGCCGCGGCTCTGGAGGGCATAGCCGACTCGATGTACGCCGTGGGGATCTGCTATAGGGACGGCTACGGCACCGAGGCCGACGGCGAAGAGTCGAAGAAATGGATGAAGCTCGCCGCCGATAACGGGGTGGACGGTTCGGACCGCACCGAGACCTGACCCTTATAAATGATGCTACCCTTCTGCTCAGCATGGCCATCGACGGGTTATTATCATCTGCCGAGGACGGGAGTCCCGAGGCGCAATATCAGCTTGCTATGCTATACATCGAAGGGGAAGAGGTCCCCCAGGACTATTCGCTGGCGGAGAAATGGCTCCGCAGGGCCGCGGGGAAGAACTATCTCCCGGCCAACAGGGAGCTTGGGATCCTTATCGCCTCCGGGTCTGTGAAAGGAAGGACAGAGACCGAGGCCTACGACCTGTTACGCGGCCCCGTGGACAGGATGGATCCACGTTCCCTCTACTATCTGGCACTGATGTACGAGACCGGGAACTGCATCACAAGGGACCTTGTGAGCGCCATACGCCTGTACGCCTTCGCCGCCAGCTTCGGATATCCCGGGGCAGAAGAGGACCACGACCGTGTTCAGAAGATCTACGACGGGGAGCGCGCCGCACTGCTCAGGTCCCGCCCCCTGCTGGACCTGCAGGTCTCCGAGAACGGCATCGAAGCCGTATGCTGCAAGGATATGCTCGACTTTGTGCTGATCGGCGATATCTACTTCATCGACACCTACAAAGGGCCGGCAATATGCGCCCTCGACGAGAAGGGACAGGAGATCGTGCTGAAAGAGTGCCCGTTCTGCGGTAAAAGGTGCGAACAGGTCCCCAAGACCTGCTGATATCCTTCCTGAGGGACAGCCGTCGGGGGCGGTTGCTCGGTAAGGATATAATAAAGAGGGGACAATATATGCGTGGAGGATTCCGTATGACCGATGAAAAATTCGTTGAAACTGCATCTGAAGAGAAACCCGACGAGATCTGCGAGGCCGAGGCAGATGCAGAACAGGAACTGGAGCAGGACTACGATGACGTGGAGATCCTGCAGGCCGCGGTCGACCAAGGCCAG
>WOYN01000062.1 GCA_011620825.1 Candidatus Methanomethylophilaceae archaeon
AATGATTGAGCAGATGCCGATCTTCGGCGGATACTGCGGCGGAATCGAAGAGACCGCGATATGCGACGTCGCGACCACACTCGCATCGTTCGCACTGTTCAGCGGAAACTTCCACCTGGACGGCCCCATCCATATCAGTTGGGGAACCACGACCTCGAAAGAGACCCTGCAGATCGCAGCCCACGCAGCAGCAGCGATCGATGCCAATACCGACCTGCTCCTGGCTAACCAGTATTATCCCATGGCCGGACCCTGCACAGAGATGTGCCTGATCGAGACCGCCGCGCAGGCGATCACCGATACCGGTTCCGGTAGGGAGCTCCTGTCCGGATCCGCCGCCGCAAAAGGCGTTGTCCAGGATAAGACCACCGGAATGGAAGCCAGGATCATGGGAGAGGCAGCCAAAGCGGCCGCTGGCATGAAGGTCTCGGACCTCAATGAGATCCTTGCCAAGATCGTGCCCACGTACGAAGCCAACTACACCAATGCTCCTGCCGGAAAGACGTTCCAGGAGTGCTACGACGTACTTACGGTCAAACCGACCGCCGAGTACCTCCAGGTGTACGACAACGCTGTAAAGGCCCTAGGGGAGTTCGGACTCGAAATAAAGCACTGATTTCGACCCCAAACATCTTACAGGCCCCGTGCCTGGAAATATTTTTATATCATTGCCAAATCTGGCACATATGCCTGCCCGGGCTGCTAAGTTGTTTTTCCTCCGCTTCGGGCGGGCCCCCTTAACAGCATGTTAAAGTAATCGACAGGATATAAGGGCGCATATTCATGGCTGCGAAAAAATATTTGGACATTTATGATTCGTATGACCGTTTCCATAACGGCAAGAGGGTGCGAGAGGACAGCTGGGATTATGTTATAGTGCCAACGAACGCCATGGCAATGAGAGAAAAATATGACATCAATTTTTCAGATGATATAATTCCCGATGACGATGACCTCTGCGATAGACTATTTCAGGCCGGGGTGGAGATGCTTTGCACGACCGGGTTCTACAATACCGATATCGGAAGGGCACTGCAGGTATCCGAAGAGGAGGTATACGAGGGAATAAGGCGCTCGCCGAAAAATATCAAGCTGGGGTCCGGCAAAGAAGAGGTTTCATGCATACCCAGGCGCGGTAATTCGAGTACACCTCCGATCATCGAAGGCGGCCCGACCGGCGCCCCCGTATCAGAGGACATTTTCGTCCCTATGATGCAGTCCTATGCACAGGAAGCCACGGTAGATGTGCTGGTGAGCGGTGTCTTGAACACCATAAAAAAGCATCCCTCAATCACAAACACTCCTTGGGAGATACGCGCCACGTTGGCAGAGATAGGATTCGTAAGGGAGGCGGCCAATATGGCAGGCAGGCCGGGGCTTGGCATATAGGGTCCGGAAACCCCGTTGTCTACAGCGGGACGTCTCTGCTCGGACCTCACGAAGTTCGCCCTCAAACCCCACGATGCCCATGAGGTATCACAGCTCAACGAACTGAAAATAGACATGTCCGGTCTGAACATGATAGCCGGCTGGGTCGCTAACGGCGACGTAATAATGATGGAGCAGATGCCGATCTTCGGCGGTTATTCCGGCGGCAAGGAGGAGACGGCCATATGCGATGTGGCAACGATGATCGCTTCTTTTGTGTTGTTCAACTGCGATATACATCTGGACGGTCCGATCCATATCAGGTGGGGGACCACTACGACCAGAGAAACCCTGCAGATCGCAGCCCATGCGTGCGCCGCATTGGACAAAAACACCAATCTTTTACTTGGTAATCAGTATTACACCTTAGCGGGGCCCTGTACCGAGATGTGCCTGTTGGAAACGGCTGCCCAGTCAATGACCGATACTGCATCGGGTAGGGAACTGATTTCCGGCGTGGCTTCATCAAAAGGGGTGACCCAGGACAGGACTACCGGAATGGAGGCCAGGATGATGGGGGAGGTCGCCGGCGCCACGGCAGGTATGGACGTGGCCGAAGTGAATGAAGTTCTAAAAAAATTGGTCGGACTCTATGAACGGGACTTTTCCCATGCACCGGCGGGAAAGCGATTCCAGGAATGCTACGATGTTAACACGATCCTCCCCACCGACGACTACATCAACATATACAGCAGGGCAGTCCGCACCATGGGCCGTTGCGGCCTGGATATGAATATATATTAAAATAACATGAGATTTTATTCCTTGTGGCTGGCACATCATATTTTATTAATGTCGGAATACATATATTCAAATATAATCAGATTGACAGATGCAACAGTTTAGATAGTTATTATATGTTTACAGGTAAACTACTTCCGCGTGGGGGACGGTCCGGCGACCAGCTGGCCTCTAGAGCCTCGCTAGCGGGGATCGACACCCCGGTCTCTCGCCATTAACGGAACACAGTGATCAAATGGTCGTTCGCTACACAGAATCGCAAATACAAAAGCTCAGAGAGTACAGCGACGGCCCTGTGGACCTTTCGGAATTTTCTGACGCAACCGAGAGAGACAGCTCCTTCACCAAACTTATGGCGGCCGAGATGTCCGCCAACGATGCCGCCATAAAAGACATGGTTTCAAATCCACGCGGGCACGATCTCGTCCAGTTGGAGAGAGAGCTCAGCAAGGCGCTGATAGATGCCGGATTCATCGAAGTAAGGACACCAACGATCATGTCCAAGGCAGCGCTGGCCAAGATGACCATAACAGAAGAGCACCCGCTCTATAGACAGGTTTTCTTCATAGACGGCAGGAGATGTCTCAGGCCGATGCTCGCACCTAATCTTTACCACTATATGAGGAAGCTTCGCAATCACACCGACGATACGATAAGGTTCTTCGAGATAGGTTCGTGCTTCAGGAAAGAATCCCACAGCGGAAGGCATCTGGAAGAGTTCACAATGCTCAATCTCGTCGAGCAGGGGCAGATAGCAGACCCGGTGGCAGACCTCAGGGAGTTCATAGACATTGTGATGGACACAGTAGGGATGAAGTACGAGACGGCACGCGAGGAATCGGACGTCTACGTGGAAACGCTTGATGTAGAGATCGATGGCGTAGAGGTAGCGTCGGGCGCCGTCGGGCCGCACATCTTAGATGCGGCACATGATATTCACGAGCCATGGTGCGGGATAGGCTTCGGTCTCGAACGTCTCCTGGCTATGAAAAACGGAAAGAACAGCGTACGTAAGACCGGGCGTAGCCTGACCTATCTGAACGGACGCAAAATAGACTGAGGTGATTTTACGGATGTACGGGAAATATTAGACAGGTCGGCAGCCGGGGAGGGGCTTACGCACAATGATGTTGTAAGACTTTTTAACGCGGACGCAGAAGAACAAGAGGTCCTTTTCGAGACCGCCCGAAACATAAGGGACAGGGAATACGGTAAGAAGATATTCACCTATGGTTTCGTTTACTTTTCGACCTATTGCAAGAACAACTGCTCGTTCTGCTATTTCAGGAGGACCAGCGGACTAGAGAGATACAGGAAGTCCACCGAAGAGATGGTGGAGCTCTCTGAAAATCTGAGGGACGCAGGCATAAATCTGGTTGATCTCACGATGGGTGAGGACCCGGTTATGTACAAGGACGAATGTGCCAGATTGATAAATGTCATTCAATCGGTGAGAGATGCGGTGGATATCGGGATTATGGTATCGCCGGGCGCAGTGCCCAAGGCAACATTCCCCAGGATGAAGGAGGCGGGGGCCGACTGGTACGCATGTTATCAAGAAACATACAACCTGGAACTTTTCAAGAAGCTCAGATTGGAGCAGGACTATCGGACCCGTATCGATGTCAGGAGATGGGCCAAGGAGGCAGGCATGCTGACCGAGGACGGGATGATGGTCGGGCTCGGAGAATCCGTCGATGACCGCGCTGATTTCGTCATGAGGATGGGCCCGCAGGGCTGCGAGCAGATAAGGGCGATGACATTCGTTCCCCAGGAAGGCACCCCCATGAAAACGCTCGACGCCACCGACTCGACGAACGAGCTTCTGTCCATCGCGATAATGAGGATGATGTATCCCGACCGTATAATCCCGGCAACACTTGACGTGGAGGGGATTTCGGGAATGGTGGACAGGCTCAATGCGGGCGCGAACCTAATAACATCGATCGTCCCGCCGAATAGGAAACTTGCCGGTGTGGCACAGCATGAACTGGATATAGAGAACGGCAACCGTTCCGTCGACAATGTTTTCAAAATCCTTGACGATATAGGCAAACGACCTGCGACCAACGCGGAGTTCCAATCATTCATGGATGGCCGGAAGGCGGAGCTGAGGAGGCACTAGGATGAGACTTGCGATAGTGGGCGGTGCCCTTCAGGGCATGGAAGCGGTCTACCTGTCTAAGAGGGCAGGATACGAGACCATCTTGATAGACAGAAAAAAGCACGCCCCGGCGCTTTCGCTCGCCGACGAGGCCTGCGTTATGGACCCCATCAAGGATCCGGACCTGGCAATGAGGATATTCTCCGACTGCGACGCAGTGATTCCGGCATGCGAGGAGCTGGACCTGCTAAAGCTGTTGGATTCTAAACTAAAAGGTACAGGGATACCGTTGCTTTTCGATATGAGATCATATGAAATATCATGCTCGAAGGAGCGTTCGAATATACTTATGGACAAGGCGGGGGTGCCTCTTCCGAGGCCTTGGCCCGAATGCGGTTTCCCGGTCATAGTCAAACCATCGTGCCAGAGCGGGAGCGTCGGCGTAACCGCGGCAAGAAACGAGGAGGAGCGTCAGGCCGGATTGAAAAAGGTCAGCGAGCTCAACGATGTCCCTATCGTTCAGGAATTCGTATCGGGAAGGAGCATTTCGATCGAGGCC
The DNA here is from genome assembly GCA_011620825.1 of Candidatus Methanomethylophilaceae archaeon. Lineage (GTDB taxonomy): Archaea > Thermoplasmatota > Thermoplasmata > Methanomassiliicoccales > Methanomethylophilaceae > VadinCA11. The sequence goes on from WOYN01000062.1 coordinate 4,833, forward strand.
ATCGGTGACGGCGAGAAGGCGCGCGCGTACGTTACGACCGAAGTGGTTTTGGACAGGAAATACGACTGCAAGATGGTAAGATGCAATCCTAACATCATCTCTCATGAAGAGGACGAGATGTTCAGGGATGTTTGCAGAAAGACCGCCGAGCTGATGCATCTGAAAGCGTTGATGGATATGGAGGCCATCGATACCCCCAGAGGGCTCAGGGCCCTTGAGATCGATGCAAGGATCCCCAGTCAGACTCCCGCGGCGATAGACGCCGGTTCAGGAATCAACCTGCTGAAGGAACTTGTGGACTGCGCGATGGGCAGAGCCCCGTCGGGGAAAGACGCCCGCAGGGCTGGCGTTTACGAGCACTATGTGTTCAGAAACGGTATCCTGAGCACCAGCGGCGAAAAGGAGTTCGGGCACATCAGGAACCCGCGGATATGCGCAGGGCTGTTCGGGTCCGACCGCATGATAACCGACTACGAGCCGGGAAAGGCAGAGTGGCACGCCACGGTTATAACCGAGGGGCGTGACGAGGCAGACGCCGACAGAAAACGCATGGCGGTCCGCGAACGCATGATATGCGAATCAGAAGCGAAGGTATTCGACGACGGAAGCCCGGAGCTGATCTGATGACCAGGCTCACCGAGGATATGATCGACGGAATACCCGGGACGGCTTGGAAACGCAACGAGAGCCTCCGTCAAGCGGTCGGGATGGACCTCAAGACACTGGCGTTCAGGGCGATCGGCGAAGACCCGGACTATTTCGACCTTTCGCATTATGTCACGGCGTCCGTCCCGATTACGGCCGGTCTCGGCGTTATCGGCGGATTCTCTCAGAGCGTAAGCGCGATATTGGAGAGCATGGGGTTCAGGAGCTTCGTGACGTCCAATACGGACATCGACGGCGTATACGAGGCCCTGGAGAAGGAGGCGGATATCTTGTTCACGGCCGACGACGTCAGATACATAGCGTACAACCGAAGGACGGGAGCGTATTCCGACAATTCCTTCGCCACCGCCGCCGGGTACGCGGAGGCGCTGGACGGCGCGGCCGGAGGGCTCGGGGGCAAGGAGGTCCTGGTGGTCGGTGCCGGATTGGTAGGGACTGAAGCGGTCAGGATATTGACTTCGAAGGGAGCGACGGTCAGCGTGACGGACGTGATTCCGGGTAAGGCGGAAAAACTGGCATCGGAATACGGTGCATCGGCAATAACCAGTATCGAGGATTCGATATCATCACACAAATATATTCTGAACGCATCTCCCGGATTTATACCGGGGCGCCTGATTGCAAAGGGTGCCGTGATATCGTCGCCGGGGGTGCCGTTCAGCTTCGACGCGGAAGGCGTGGCCAAGGCCCAAGCGGTAATACACGATCCTCTGGACATCGGTACAGCTGTAATGGCGGCCGAGTGCGTTGTTTCAAGAAAAAAGGTAGGCAGAACATGACCAGATACTGCATAGCATTGGATATAGGGACAAGCGGCCTCCGCTGTCAGGCGATCGACATGGACACGAAGGAGACCGTGGCAACTTCCATCACGCAGCGGCACCCGATACCGGGCATGAACGTGATAGATCATGTCGACTTCGCCATCAAGTCCGGCGAAGATGCCGCGACCGGCCTCCTCAGAGGTGCGGTCAATTCCCTTTTCAAGACCCTGAACATCGATCTGGGCAAGGTCGAATCCGTGGGAGTGTGCGGCAACCCGTTCCAGCTCTCGCTGTTCCAAGGCATAGAGATAAGGGACCTGGCCTACGCAGGCAAGAACATGCTCGAAGACCTGGGGGTCGTCCCGCCGAAGAGGGACGGTGCTATAATAAGCGCAGAAGAGGCGGGCCTTGAAGGGATGCCCAATGCCAGGGTGATAATTCCTCCGGCGGTGAGGCACGAGATAGGCGCGGACGCGATGGCCATGCTCATGATGACGGACGTCCTCGACGAGAAAGAGCCGTGCCTGGTCGTGGACTACGGGACCAACGCGGAGATGGCCCTGATACACGACGGCAAGATAATGACCGGGTCCGCCGCGGCGGGGCCGGCGTTGGAAGGGCAGGAGATCGAGAGGGGAATGCTCGCTGCTCCGGGTGCGATATCCGACGTGGACATCACACCGATCGGATGGAAATGTTATGTTCTGGATGAGACGATGGCCGCCAAAGAAGGCAGCACCATCGACCCAACGTCCGGCGAGATCGTGAAGAAAGGACCGATGTCCGGCAAGGCGATCGGCATCACGGGTACCGGAGTGGTGGCCGCCCTCTATTGCGGAATCAAGTCAGGCATGGTCGTTCCGCCCGAAATAAAGACGAGCGACGGCAGGATGCATCTTCAGGACGGCATAGACATCACTTCAAAAGATGTAGAAGAGGCCGGCAAGGCGATCGGCGCCCTGAGAGCGGGATTCCTCACGTTGCTCCGCGAGGCGGGACTGTGGACGCAAGACGTCAAAAAGGCATACATGTCCGGAGCCTCCGGTCTTTATGTGGATGCTAAGAAGGCACTCGCCATCGGGATGGTGGTGCCCGGAGCGGAAAGGATCGTGCAGTTCGGAAACACATCCATCGGCCTTGCGCGCAAGATCGCCACGGGCGAGATGTCGCTGGACGAGCTGAGGAGGTTCGCCAAGAAACTGAGGGCCGACCACTGCATGTTCGCAACGGCCCAGGTATTCAAGGACATCTATTCCATCGAATACGCCATCTGGGCCCAGGGAATGCCCATGAGCGAGTACAATAACATGCTTGAGGTCTACGACCTCCCTCCGATAGAGGAGTCGGCCGCGGACCCGGACGTGAAGCGCTATGCCGAGAGGGATCTGCCCGACACCGATAAGTCGCCCATATATGTTCTCGAGAACCCCGGGACCATCCTCAGGGGAAGGGTCGAGGGATGCATCGCATGCCGCAAATGCGAGCGCGAATGCCCCGAGCACGCCATGAAGATAACGAAGGAAAGCGACGGGAACTATGCCAACATACGCACGGACCTCTGCGGGGGATACGCATGCAGCAGGTGCGAGCGCGAATGCCCCGAGCGCGTTCTCAACTATAGAGGGCTCAGACTCAGCGACCGCCGTCAAAAGGCAGACTGACCTCTTGGTAACAGGAACGATCAGCGGATGTTTATTCCTGATACTCCGCGACATCTGCGCAGCAGGGGGATCAGCTCGGCCGGTATCTGGCCGTCAACCACCACTATGAGCTGCGAATCCTTCCTTTCGCCGTTGTCGTCGACCACGGCCTGCCTCACCGACAGGCCGGCCCTGTAGATCACCGAAGCGACGTCCGCCAGTATACCGGGCATAGTAGCGTCCTCGGGAACTATCTCTATCACGGAACAGTCAATCTCGGAAGCTATGCGGTCCAGCATAAGGATCGGCCTCAGTTTCGAGAACACAGCGTCGAGTTCAGTGGTCGAGTGCATCCTTTCCAATGTGGACCTGACGACACGGCGGTCGACACCCGCGGAACGGGCCAGCGCGGAATCTGCGATCTCCACGTCTCCGCAGAAGGCCTTGCCGCTCTTTTCACATATGCCATATTTGAGCATAATATCGGCAACCCTTCCTTGAGACGGGTATCGGTCGAACTGCTTCCGGATGTGGTCCATACCACGTAATGGGCAATAAGGTAATAATGTTTTATCGCCAGAGGAATGTTCTATGATTCCAGGCACCTCATTCCGGATATATCGCCGTCATGAAGACGCCGGCATTCGCGTCATTCTTATGGATCGTGAATGTGATGGGTTCGTCGGACGACATCCATGTGATTCCATCGATCGTCTTCGACGAGTAGGTAGTTCCGTCGATGAACGAGTAATAGCTGGCTCCCGAGCTTACATGGTACGAATAACCTCCCGTCGTGATGGTGATGCTCTTCTGCAGGTCGAACTTGAAGCAGAAACTTCCGCTGAGCGTAGCATCGAACGAAGTCCATCCCGTTTGGGTATTAGCCGTATAGTCAATTTCATAGGCTGGGTATTCGACGCCGCCTGATGTAATGACCGTCGGGTTGACTGCGGCGACGGGTGTGTTGTCGGGGTCTCCCGGTATCGTCGTATCGATCACTACATCGCTGACGGCCTCTCTGAATGACAACTGGTTGCCATAATTCGTCACCACATTATGTGTGCCTGCGTAGGAGACGTTTATCGTGAACGTCAAACATTCGTTCTCGGGCGGGTCTTCAGATAAGTCGTCGATCATTATGCTCAGGGTTTTGCCGTTAAGGTCCGAAATGGTCGTAGAAAGGCCTGCGGGGGGTATCGCTGTCTCCATCCCGGCGCCGTCTATGAGGACGAAATGATAAGCAATGCCTGTGAAGGATGTGCCCGCAGAATATATCTCGAACTCCGCATTGCACAATAAGGTAACATCCGCGACGTCGCTCGTAGAGGACGTGATGATATTCCCATGCCCGAAGTGAAGGTCGGCACTGTCCAATACATAGGTAGTGGTGCCGTTAACTTCCACGTTGTGATAGTCGATAATACGGGCTCCTTCTTCTGAGGTGCCATCGAAAGACCCGTTCGTCAGAAGGTCTCCGGTTGTGTTCGTCAACATTAGCTCGGTACCTCTCGCACCAACAGTGTTGTTCGTGTTCGTCATATCGCTTGCGTGAACAGAATATCCGATACCTACTGTAGACATGAGTAAAAGCGTAAGGAGCACGCCGATGATAGATAGCAATCCCAAGCAGTCCATTTTTTTAATTTTGGGGCCCTTCATCCTATCCGGTCTCCGAGATCAGCCAAACAATCCATTGGCGAGAAACGCACAAGCGTGGCTGAACTTCTAAAATCGGCCGTCGCTGCAATTTCTATGTCGAACACGATACTGGCTCCGAAACATAACGGTGTTGAATTGGCATATTGGCAGATTATATATTAACATTGTTATCAACACTAAATCTGAGTTCGACAGGAGCCAGTGCATTTTTGCGATGATGACCGTCTAACGTACGAAAGGACCAGTACTGTCGGCATCATTGCCTTCGTCAGGGATATCCGAGGAAATTGGGCCCCGATGGCTTTTCGACGGGATCAAGGGCAAAGGAAAGCCACCCTTCCCGTTGGTCTGCGCGCTCGTATCGTATCATCTCACGGATAACTTCTCCGTGGAAGGATACGGAAGATGGCTGGAATCTCCGGAACTCAGGAACAAGCCGGCCCCCCGGAAGGATATCGGCCAAAGGATGCCCAGCCGTGCGATCGGCCGTGTCGGGGAGTACATGACCGGATATCTGCGATCTCGGGCACGCGGATGTGAATATAAACACAACATCCGTCGCGGTGTATACGATAGGGCCTTTTGCTATGTTTTTTCGCCCGGGTCATCGTCTCCATGGTTCAGTATGAGGTGCCTGAACTTGGGAAGCGTTCGACGAGATCCATTATCGATTTCCCGCAGGATTTGACAGCTATGTTTTCGACCGCAAACGGGTGGCAAGGTGCATGTATTCGAACTTCGAGGCACCGAATTCACGTATTCCCGGGATGCGACGGTCGTTTCGGGTATGTAGGGCCGAAAGCCCGGAGAGACCGCAGACGACCCGGAAAACCCCATGGAAAACGGAACGCAATCAGCAGATGTTCAGCTGTTAGATTCTTCTGAAATCAGAATCATCTGTCGAGCTCAGGATTAAAAAAAGTCGAGGTCATTCTTGACGGTGTATAGGACATAATCTTTTTGACAACACGACTGGAACGCACCCTGTAATTCAAAAATACCGGAAGTCCGATCCAACCGGTAGGTAAATAATAAAAAGGTTTTGAAGGTCGACCGATCGAAAGACCGGTGGCCCTCCTTCAGTGGTTTGATTCCCTGTTCAGACAGTTATTGGGCTCACATATATGGTGATGGTGTACGTGAGATCAACTGGCTTGTTTGACAGAACGTCACTGCCTGCGACAGTGCCGTTCAGCACAAGGACGAAGTCCTGTCCGTCAACAGATGACGCATCGGACGTCAGGTTAACCGCTGCAGGCGACACGGAGGTTGCAGTTCCGGCGACGGTCTGTCCACCCATATCAAGTGCGGTTGTTATTCCGTAGGTCGCAGGTGCAGAGGCGTCCGTCCATGTGATAACGTAGTAAACATTCACGGATGTGACACTGGGATCCGTCACGTGGATGTTCAACGTCGCCCCTCCCAGAACGATGTTCTGGGCGGGCACCTTGTAGACGTTGGTGCTGTTGTTCTGTGAGTTGCTGTATGTCAGGTCGTCCGCAGTTGCGTCGAAACCGCTGGAAGATAGCAGATTGCCGTTCCCATCTTCGAGCCTGGCGGTCAGACCATCCGCTGCAACAACGTTGTCAGTGTTGGTGACGTCGCTCACGAGAGCGGCGTATCCTAGCCCGATCATGGCCGCGGCGCAGAGTACCAGCGCGACAACCGGGACCAGGAGCTTCTTGCGGTTCCTTTCGTTCTTGTATGTTGTCATATTCATTTCTCCTTTTCGCAGGATTTTGCGCGTTCCAAAGGCCGATCGGAGGGGAGGCGCCGTCGGAGCCGATCACGGCTCGCGTCGGCCGGTCCCCGGATACAGACATGGACCCGACAGAGTATTCTGTTTGAGGCCTTAATTTCTTTTCATTATATTAACGTTGTTATCATAAAAAATGGGCATCATAGATTCGGCGTTCGGGAAAAAATAATCAATAATATTTCGTATCAATCGGGCAGGGTTCAATCATCGCGACGTCTCTGCGGGATTTATAAAATTTGATATTTTATAGGTGCACCGATCGGGTGCAGCCAGTAGAACGTTCACATTATCAATCACCTGGCACACGTAAGCGGGACGATCCGATGAAGCCTCCCGCAATTTTTTCATTTTTGTGTAAGTATGGTCTTCCAGCTATCATTTCATTTTATTATTGTATCATTTAAGTTGATATCGCAGTTCAACGAGTTACACTATCTACTTTGATACGCTACCGGAATAAAGTGTCCTCAGCAGAACATCGTTACGCTCGATACTTGGGGACCTCTCAGAATAGGTATGGCTCCACATATACGGTAATGGTGTAAAAGATGTTGCTCGGCTCGTCGACCATGCCGCTGATATCTTCAGGAATATATCCGTTAAGGGTAATCAGGCGGCTATTGTCGACACTTATATTCATGGGCGCTGTTTTCTCTCCCTCTGCCAGGGAAAATGCTGTTTCGCCCTGTCCTATAGTGAGGAATGTATCCATTCCGTAAAGCGACTCAGGATCGGTCCCTGTCCAGACCACGTCATACCATATAATGACATATTTTACATCCGAGTTGACCGAAGGTTCGATACTTATGACGGCTCTGCCGAGCTCCAGCTCTTGACAGCTTACAAAGAACGTCGGAGGGTTGCTGTCGACCCTGTTATAACTGCAGCTGATCTTGGTGGCGCCGTTGCCTCCGTTGGCATTCCGGCTGAATTCCCCTTCCCTCATTATTTCTCCGTTTTCGTTCAGGAACTTGACGTCCAGCCCCTCGCCCGCGATAAGATTTACTTCGTTCGTAACGTCACTTATAAGCGCAGAATATCCGACCGCAATCATGGCAAAAAGGCAAATCAGGATAGTCATTATCGGAATCAGACTCCTCTTCCTGCGGCGATGACCGCTCTCATCGTACGACGTCATCGTCATCCTCCTTTTCAGAGTATATGCGCAGGATTTCGCGGACAGAATAAATTATGACCACAGCACAGGCAACGAATGCGGCGATCCATGTCGCCCTATCTTTGGCCAAGGTCACAAGCTCTCCGAAGATATGGGATACGCCGACGATTTTTCCTATCACTTGTTCCGGGTAGACTATCGGGTCGATGCCGTCGTTCGCATCTCCTTTGGTTATGAAACTGCCGTCGTCGCGTATCTCTATTACGCGGTGCACGATCATCGTGCCACCTCTGTCATAGGCAATGACATCGCCGACAGCAATGATATCAAGTTCATTCCGATCCAGGTGGTGTATCATTACCAGGCTGTTTATCGGGATGGTGGATATCGGATAATCCGTTGGATCTCCGTCCATGGAACCGGACACCACAAGACGCACCTCCCGATCTCTGAGGTCGAACGAATCGCCGTTTATATCATACAGACCATATGCTCCAGCCCCCACCAAAAAAATAACGACTGTAACCGCCAGTCCAGCAAATATTTTGCTTTTATTTTTTCGATAAGACATGATATGAGCCTCAATCAGGTAAAAACTGCTGAGTAATCGCCTCCTCACTATATATTAACGTAGTTATTAGTCCAATTAAGCCAGTATTTGCGCCCTGCATAGACGAATTAATTTATCTGACGATATCTGACAAAATCTCGGATACTTAACTTTCCTCTTCTGAAAGCATCTCGTCCCTGACTTTCTGCTGTCCTATGACGCACGCCAGGGATTCTGCTTCAATGAATATACGCGCCGTCTGCGGAAACTCGGCTTTGATCGCGGCCTCGATCCTGGCGGTGGCTTCCATGGCTTCGCATATGTCGCATTCCTCGGTGAACGTCGCGTCGATGCCTATCAGCAGAGAGTGCGGTCCGAAATAGTTGGTTAGCACGCTTCCGCATTCGACGACGGTCGGGTCCTCCTCGACTATGGATTCGATCCTGCGGATCTCTTTGGCAGATATCCCCTCTCCGACAAGGAGGCCTTTGCTCTCTTTCATAAGGATCGCAGCGACCGATATCAGAACAATCCCTATTATCACGGAGGACATTCCGTCGAAGTAAGATATCCCTGTTAGCTGCCAGAGCACCATTCCGATGAGGGCTGTCGCAAGTCCGGCTTCTGCCGCGGTATCCTCGAGTACAACGGTGAAAAGACTGGGGTCCTTGCTTTCTCTGATGTACTCCATCGGACCCATGTTCTTCTCACGCCTGGCGGTGTTGAACTGTTTGGCCGCGATCGCAAGCGACGACCCCTCTATCGCCATCGCCATGATCAAAATAACATAGTTCAAGGTCAGGTCCCTGAAGGGGTGATCGCCGGCGGCGGATTCGACAAGGGCCTCGTATCCATGCGAGATGGACATCCCGCCGCCTATTGCGAATATCAGTATGGAGACGACCAAGGTCCAAAAATAGAGTTCTTTCCCATAGCCGAAGGGGTGCTCCCGGTCGGCCTTCTTATCAGCCTTCTTCATCCCGTACAGGACGAGTAATCCGTTACCTGAGTCTACGAAGGAGTGTATCCCTTCCGACATCATCGCGGCAGACGCCGTTATCCCGGCGGCAATGAACTTGACGATGCCTATCAGCACGTTCGCGGCTATAGCGGCGATCACAGAGATCTTCGAGGAACCTTTCTGCATTGATACAAGACCGATACAGGAGGGATGTCGTCAGGATATAATTGAATGTATGCAACAGTGCTTCGACCGACGAAATGATGTCTGCGGCCATTTGGGC